>DAHXMK010000330.1 GCA_027365515.1 Candidatus Aminicenantota bacterium | reverse complement strand
AACGTCGCCTTTAAGAAGGAATTCGTGGTTGGGTGGAGAGGGCAACAACGGCCTGCTGGTTGCTCGCGGCGCGATCACCGACCGGCGCGACCAGCGCACTATTGACGACGAGAACGCCGACAGAAACATCGTGATCCGCGGCCTCGCCAGGGCCATCTTGCAAGCCCAAGGCGCGAGCGAAAGCAACCTGGACCAGGTTTTAGGCAAGGCTGCCGGCACCTTCGCGGCCCTTCGCAGGGACAGGGCCGCCTCCGGCTGGTGGATTCAAATGCCGGACGGAAGCTGGAAGAAGAAATAGCTTTCACTCGCTAACTGATCTATCAACTCACCGGCGGGAAGGAGGTGCTCTCCTTCCCGCAATTTTCGTGTTTCATTACGGAAACATGTTTACGTTGCTTGTTTTTCTTATGGTTGCGGCGTGCTATGGCCACCAAAAGCCCGTGTTTGTTGAAATACGCCATTAATATATTGATATATAAAGACTTATTTGTGCTTGACGCAAATCGGTTCACGCCCTATATTATGACGGCATGGTGAGGTGAGCTGATGGCAAAAAAGATTCCCTATATCCGAAGGAGCCTCCCAGTAGCTTCAAAGAGGGTTCCCGCCCCATTTGGCCAGCCCTCAACCCAGTTCCTTTACACCACGGCCAAGTTTGGTCTCCCTTTACAAGGCTCCACCACCGTTCCCAGGCCCGGAGAGGCGCCTCCTACTCCTCGGGCAACCACTCCCCACTGAGGTGGGGAACCACGGGGCGGGGGAAACCCCGCCCTGTTCATCTCTCTTGACGAGAACAACTGAAGAAGTTACGATGGGGCCATAGCTCTTTAGCGCTTTGGAATGCCCAACTTCGCCATAACCTTCTGGACATCTTCCCAAACGTCCCTTTTCGCCGCCGGATTTCGAAGGAGATAGCTGGGGTGAAAAGTGGGCATGACGGAGATGCCGCCGAAGTCCAGCCATTTCCCCCTGACCTTGGTTATCGGCGCTTCGGTCCCAAGCAGATATAAAACCGCCGTCTTTCCCAGGGTGACGATCACCTCCGGCCGGATAGCGGAGATTTGGGCCCTTAAGTATGGCAGGCAGGCTGCGGCCTCGTCGGGTAGCGGCACGCGGTTTTCGGGGGGACGACATTTTACGATGTTGGCGATGTAAACCTCCGGCCGGTTCATCCCCATGCCTTTGGTGATGATGTCCGTGAGAAGCTGGCCCGCGCGGCCTACGAAGGGAACGCCCTGCGCGTCTTCGTCGGCACCGGGCCCTTCACCTATGAACATCAGCTTCGCTTCGGGATTGCCCGTGCCAAAGACAACCTGCTTGCGCCCATCGCACAACCGGCACCGCCTGCAATCCCTTGTGGCCTCCCTCAATTCATCAAGAGTGCCGGTCCCCGCACTCGCCGCTTCATTCTTGGGTGGCTTCGGCTGGGATTTTCTTTGTCCGGCATCCTTGGGAATTGCATGGAGAGCGGGGCGGTCGAGGATGTAACCGAGGCCTTGCTCTTTCAAGAATTCGGCGCGAAGGAGTATCTGTTCCCTCCTCTTTTCACTTGCCACCGCGAGCCTCCGCGATCGCATCCAGAAGCGAGCTGGCGCAGGATGACTTCGTTCCTTCCCTGATGCGCTGCTCGGCTTCGTCGGGCGTGAATAGCGTCAGTGCGTTCATTTCGGAATCAAAGCCGGCGCCGGGTTTGGAAACGTCGTTGGCGGCTGCCATGTCCAACCGCTTTTCCTTGAGCTTCTTCATGGCGTTTTCCTTGAGGTTCGACGTTTCGGCGGCGAAGCCGCAGACGAACTGCCCACGCCGCTTGAGAGGGGCGATCCCCTTTAATATGTCAGAGGCCGGGGCGAGCTCCGGCTTCCAGGCCAAGCCGTCCTTTTTCCTCTTTCCTTGGTGGATCTTCCTGGCCTTGTAGTCGCTAACCGCCGCGGCCATCACCAGAATGTCGCACTTCGGGAAACGGGCGCGGACCTCTTTTTCCATCTCCCCGGCCGTCTCGACCATAACCCTTTCGCAACCGAACGGCGTTTCCAGTGCGGCCGGTCCGGAGACAAGCGTCACTTCCGCGCCGCGCCGCGCCGCTTCGGCGGCGATTGCGTAGCCCATCTTGCCGGAGGAGCGGTTGGAAATAAACCTCACCGCATCAAGAGGCTCCCTCGTCGGGCCGGCCGTAACCAGAACCTTGACTCCGGCCATGTCGCCCTTCCTTGAAACAAGCCGCAGAGACTCCTCGGCTATCTCGGACGGCTCAGGCAGCCGCCCCTCGTCAACGTCCCCGCAGGCCAGACTCCCGCGGCCGGGCGCCAGGATGGCATGGCCCCTGGCGGCTAGGATGCTCACGTTCTCTTGCACGGCCGCGTGGCGCCACATCGCGCCGTTCATCGCCGGCACGAGAAGCACCTTTGAAGTGCAAGCCAGGTAGTGCGTCGAGAGAAAGTCGTCGGCGATCCCCCTGGCGAACTTTCCTAGAATGTCCGCCGTCGCTGGCGCCACCAAAAGCAGGTCCTCCCACTTGGCAAGCTCGATATGAGAAATTGACGGCTCCCCCGAGCCTTCGAAGAGATCGCTTATGACCGGGTTGCCGGAGAGCGCTTGAAAAGTCACCGGAGAGACCATCCGCGTCGCGTTCTTTGTCATCACGACGCGAACCTCCGCG
>DAHXMK010000291.1 GCA_027365515.1 Candidatus Aminicenantota bacterium | reverse complement strand
TGGAGAGGGTGATGATCATGAAGAATGTGGCGTAAACCGGCATGAGTTTCGCCAATCCGCCGTACAGTTTGATTTCGCGGGTGTGCATCCTCTCGTAGATTATGCCGACGAGCAAGAAGAGCCCGCCCGTCGAGATGCCGTGGTTGATCATCTGGAGGATCGAGCCTTCGAGACCCGCCTTCGTCAGCGCGAACATGCCGGCCATGCAGAAACCGAGGTGGCTCACCGACGAGTAGGCGACCAGCTTCTTCATGTCCTTCTGGACCAGCGAGACCATGGCCCCGTAAATGACTCCGATGATGGCGAGAACCATCACGAAGGGCAGCCATGCTACCGTGGCGTCTGGAAGTATCGGCAGGCTGAAGCGGTAGAAGCCGTATGTTCCCATCTTCAACAGGACGCCAGCCAGGATGACCGAGCCGGCGGTCGGCGCCTCGACGTGGGCGTCCGGCAGCCACGTGTGGAACGGGAACATCGGCACCTTGATGGCGAAGCCGACGAAGAAGGCGGCGAAGACCCACCACTGCAAAGACGGGTCGAGGGCCACCTTGTAGATGACGTCGAGGTCGAAGCTCTTGACGCCGCCGTTGACCGCCGCCGTCCTGAAGTAGAGGACCAGGATGCCGATCAGCATCAGCACCGAGCCGGCCAGCGTGTAGAGGAAGAACTTGATGGCCGCGTAGAGCTTGTTGGGGCCGCCCCAGATGCCGATCAGGAAGTACATCGGCACCAGCATCACTTCCCAGAAGACGTAGAAAAGGAAGAAGTCGAGGCTGCAGAAGACGCCGATCATGCCCGTCTGCAGGATGAGAAGCCAGATGTAGTACTCCTTCTCCCTGTTCTTGATGTAGTTCCACGACGAGAGCGCGGCCAGGACGCCGAGCGCCGTCGTCAGGAGCACCAGGAGCGCCGACATGCCGTCAACGCCGAAGTGGTAGGTCGCGCCGAGGGAGGATATCCAGGTGTATGGACCCTCCTCGAAGACCCACATCTTCTTGGCGGCTTCGGCCGCGGCCTGGGCCTCTTTCCAGGTGAACCACAAGGGGAGGCTCAAGAGGAAGTCCACGAGAAACACTCCGGTGGTGATGTACTTGATGTGCTTCTCCATGCTCTTTGGGACGAAGAGCAGGATGACAGCCGCCACCAGCGGAATGTACGTCAGGAGGGAAAGCAGGTATGGCATGACCTCGACTCCTTCTGCCTAACGAACTAGCAGGTAACCGATCGCGAGCAGGATGAACCCTGCCACGAAACCAAGCGCGTAATGCTGGAACTGTCCGGTTTGAAACCGCCTGTTCTGGCGGGAGAACCACTGGAAGGTATAAGCCGTGCCGTTGACGCCCAAGCCGTCAACGACGTACTTGTCCCACGCGAGCGAGGCGTGGGAGGCGCCGACGGTGAGGTGGCGAGCGCCGTTGACGATGCCGTCAACGATCCACCTGTCCCACCACCAGAGGCCTTCGCAGAGCTTAACGAGCGGCCTGATGAAGGCGCCGAAGTAGATTTCGTCAACGAAGTATTTGTTGAGGACGACGCGGTAGAGGCCGGACACGGAAAGCGCGAGCTTCGACGGCGTCTCCGTCTCGCGCTTGTACCAGGCCCACGCTATCGCGATTCCGAAGAAGGCGACGGCGACGCTCAGCCCCATCGCTCCCCATTCAAGCCCGCCGTTGTGGGCCGCCGGCACGGCCGCTTCGGCCCCTTCGCCGGCTTTGTAGAGAACCGGTTCAAGCCACCGTTCCCAGAAGTTCTCCGAGCCGGTCCAGAGTTTCGGAAGCCCGACGTAGCCGCACACGACAGCGCCCGCCGCCAGTATCCACAGCGGCGCCGTCATCACCGGCGGGTTCTCGTGAATGTGGTGCTTCGCCTCCTCCGAGACCCGGTCTGAATTGAAAAAGGTCAGGAAGAAGAGCCTGAACATGTAGAAGGCCGTCATCGCCGCCGCCGTCACGCCCACGGCGAAGAGCGCCGTCGCGTACCACTGCGGGAAGCGCCCAGGCCCGTCGGAACTGGTGAGCGCCTTCCACAGTATCTCGTCCTTCGAGAAGAAGCCCGAGAAGAGCGGCACTCCGGCTATCGCGATGCAGCCGAGCATGAAGGTCCACGCTGTGTGCGGTATCTTCTTCCACAGCCCGCCCATCTTCCTGATGTCCTGCTCCCCACCCATGGCGTGGATCACCGCTCCGGCCCCAAGGAACAAAAGCCCCTTGAAGAAGGCGTGGGTGTAAAGGTGGAAGACGCCGGCGGCGTAAGCCCCGACGCCGACTCCCAGGAACATGTACCCCAACTGCGACACCGTCGAGTAGGCCAGCACCTTCTTGATGTCGTTCTGCACGAGCCCGATCGAGGCGGCGAAGAGCGCCGTCAGGCACCCAACCCCGGCCACCACCATCAGCGCCGTCGGGCTCATGGTGTAAAGGCCGTTGGACCTGGCCACGAGGTAAACGCCCGATGTCACCATCGTCGCCGCGTGGATCAACGCGCTCACCGGCGTCGGGCCGGCCATCGCGTCGGGCAGCCAGACGTACAGAGGCATCTGCGCGCTCTTTCCGGTAGCCCCGACGAAGAGCAGTATCCCGGCCGCCGCCAGAAGCCATGAGGGGTAGCCACCGGAGACCGCC
>DAHXMK010000189.1 GCA_027365515.1 Candidatus Aminicenantota bacterium | reverse complement strand
GGCTCTCCCTGTAAGCCAGTTGCGCAAAGGCCATGCAATAGAACTGGTCAAGGCAAAAGAAGGTGCGCAGCCGGTAATCCCCGCCGTACCGTTGCACACAAGCCCTAAAGGCATGCATCGGCATGAAGTCCATCAATTGGGGAAACACTACGCGTCCTGTATGCATCGGCCATCCACCTCCCTCGCGAACAGGATGCGGCATGGCCCGGCGCCAGTCCAGGATTGAAATCGATAACAGAAACGATTCCGTCCTAAGCCTTAAATGTCAATTGCTTGCAACAATCCCACCAAACCTTAACCGGACAGTACTGGTGGTGAATAATCATCTTGCGCGAGGCTGGGCGGATGGCGCGTGTTATACTCTGGTCGGGGGTGTCGCCATGGTAAATAGCGGTGTGGTTATCGCCGTGTTGGTGGCCGGCGGGATTTTGGCGCTGGTGTTGTTGACGGCGAGGTACGACAGAAAGCGCGCGGCGGCGCGGGCGCAGATGGCTTCGCTGAGGGGCTGGCGGTACAGCGGGGGCGGCGGCCCGGGAATCAAGTACACCGTCGAGGGAAACGAGTGCGCCTCCGGCTGGCGCGTGGAATGCCGGTTCATGAAGAAGCATTCCGGAGGTCAAACCACTTTCTTCTGCAAGGGGGCGGCCGTAGGGGGAGGCATAGCCTATGTCTGCGCCTCGGACATGGCCAAGATGTTCAGGTCTGCGATGGGGCGCACGGTTGCCGGGTGGGGATGGAACATCGGCGGAGCGCTGGGCCTGGGAACCGGTCCGCTTCAAAGATTGATGGAAAACTTCTGCGAGCCCGACCTGGGAGACGACGGTTTCAAGGCGCGCTTCGCCGTTCTCTCGACTGACGAATCAACGGCCAGGACGGCCCTCACCGAAGAAAAGCGCCAGGCTCTCATGAAATACATCCCGGACACGATGAAAGGGCGCATCACGGCCCGCGCGCTTTGGCTCCTTTGGAGCGACGAAGGAATGGTGCTCTCCTTGGGGGAGGAGATCGGAGACCCCGAAGCGCTCGCATCCTTCATTGAGTTGGGCATCACGATGGGCAAGGAACCACGCGGCGGCGGGTGGTGAACGAAAGCGCGGGCCGCGCTCAATCCTCGGCGAAGCCGTTCTTGCCGATAAGTGGGACGAAGACGCAAGGCGTCGAGACCGCCGTGATCGTCGTGCCGCCTCTCTTTTGAATCCTGTAGAGCCTTTGAAGGTGGCGGCCACCAGCGGGAACGACGAGGACGCCGCCGTCGGAAAGCTGTTCGATCAAGGCGGGCGGCGGCTCCGGACAGGCCGCCGAGACGATGATCCTGTCGAACGGGGAAGCGTCGGGCCAGCCGAGGCTTCCATCCCCAATCCGCAGCGAGGGCCTGGGAATTCCTATCAAGTCGAAGCGTGCCGGGATGGAGGCGGCCAGCTCCTCGATCCGTTCGATGCCGTAAACCGTGGCGCCCATCGCCGCCGCGAGAGCCAAGACATACCCTGAGCCGGCGCCGACTTCAAGGAGCTTCTGCCCCCGGCGAAGGCCGAGTGCTTCAACCATTTCAGCGACCATGAGCGGCTGGCTGATCGTCTGGCCGAGGCCGATGGACAAAGGGCCGTCGTGGTAGGCGCGCCTTCTGGCTTCGGGAGGAACGAAGAGCGCCCTGTCAACGCGAAGAAAAGCGCCCAAGACCTTGCGGGAGCGGATTCCTCCGCCAAGGAGCTGTTCGCGCACCATTCTCTTGAGGTCAACGGTCGCGGACATTTTCATCCCAGCGGCGCCGGCGGTCAAACCAGCCGCCGGCTCGCGGCTCCGTGCAGCGCCAGCGCTTGGCCGGCGCCTTAATCCGTCTCCTTGAAAAGCAGCGTCCTTGAGCTTTCGGCCGAGAGAGCGGCGCAAAGGTCCCTGAATTTCTGGTAATCGGCCGCCTTAACGACGCGGGAGGAAACGTCGGCGACGAAGCTCATCTCAAGCTTGTTGCGGCCGCTCGTCCAATCAAGCTCGGCCGTCGCGCCGGCGCCGTTCTCTTTGATCTGTTTAGGAACGTAGGCCGGCTTCAGCTCCTCCGGAATCTCAAGCGTTAATCTGGCTTCCTCGTGGCCGGAGAAGGGGAGCAGCAGCGGTAGGTCTCTCTCCTCGATTGACATCCGGCCGGTATAGGCGACAAGAGAGCCCGAGGGAAGGCCCGTCTCGATTGAATGCAGCCCTTTGCCGGCTTTCTTAGCTTCGCCCTTGAATACGACCTTTACGCTCACCCTGTCGGGCGACATCGTGTTGACGCTCGAAGAGGTCAGCTCGGCTCCGGGAAGAGCCGATCCGAGCCACCTCTGCGCGGCCGCTTTGAGCGCCTTGTCGGACCCTTGGGCGGCGTAATAGGTGGAGTAGTTCCCGGCGAAAGTGAAGGTCCCTTCGCCGGTGTAGGAGAAATTCTTCGCCAGCGTGACGTAAAGATCGGCACCGAGGCTGCTCTTGTCTCCAACCGGCGGCATCGAGTGGAGTTCGCCGTAGCCGGCCGTAAGCGGAAGCCCCATGAAATCCTGAAAGTCCCGCTGGGACTTCTCGCTCAGCTTTGCGCATGGATCGAGCCAGAGGGCCTTTCCGTCAACGGTGGCGTGAACGATTATGCGGTTGAGCCGTGAAAGCGACGGCGCGTCGTTGACCTCTTCGATAGACGGCAGGTTCAAGCCGCAGGCCGCCGGGACAGCCTCCACGCCCGCCTCTTTCAGCATGGCGCAGAGCAGAACGGCCTTGTCGAGCGGCGTGCCGTAGCCGTTCGCGAAGACATCGGCCGCGCCATGCTGTGGGAAGCCGGCCAAGGAGATCGGCCACTCAACCGTCGGGATGTCATCGGCGACGTAGTCCTCTATCGCGCCGGCCTTTTCAAAAGCGGTGGAGGACTTTGTCGTTATCTCTGCGGCCTTCTTCCTAAGCTCCTTGGAGCTTTGAGCAACGGCCGAATCCACGAGCCTGCCCACGTAGTCGTTCGCTTCTTTCCATCCCTTGCAGGTCGTGAACACGAGGCGTGGAAGCGCCGCAGCCTCGGCGAGGCTGGAGCGCCACAGGTCGTACTGCTTCGCCCCCTCCATCTTCCAGGTGTAGGTGGAGAATGCGCCCGAGTCGCCGGTTTCTGGCTTCAACTGCCCGTTCTCGAAGGCATAGTTCAGGACGCTTCCCTTTGGAACGGAAATCGTGATTGTCCGTTTGAGGCATGGGAACGGCCCGGCAAAATATACCTGGCCCTCGAAGAAATGGCGCCACGGCATTTTGTCACTGATGACGTATCGAGTCTCAACGACTGCGCCGAGGTCAAGGCCGACTTTCGTCATGACCATCTGGCGCCACGCCGTGTAGGCCGGGGCCTTCTCAAGCTCGTAGGGCGTCATCTCGTTGAAGGAGTTCGCCTTCGCCTCGACGACCCGCCCGTCAGGCGTATAGGTCGTCAGGGAGTAATCCTTCAGCTCCTGAACGTCCTTGTTGAAGGCCACCTTCGGGTCGCCGATCAGGTCCATCCCCTGATACGTGAGGACCTTCTCGGCCTTGAAGTAGTTTTCGGTGACGCGGCCGTCCGGCTCCATCTTGTACTCGATTGATTCGGAAAGGATGACGGCGTCGCTGGAGGGAAACTCTTTCGCGCCCGGCGCCCCGGAGTATTTGGAAGCCTGGCCGAAGGTGATAAGGGCCGTTCCCGCGGCCGCCAAGGTCAGAATGAATGCTCTCTTTTTCATTTCGGCCCCCGCTCACTTTCCCGCGGCGCAAAGCTCGCCGCCGAATGCTTTCATGGCTTCCCACGAGGTGGCAAGGCTCGGTTGCTCATCGGCGGGAATTATCTTCTTCTTGACGATGAGCTTTTCGCTGGTCACCACCGAGCCGTTCTTGAAGGCCGAGGAGCCGTCGAACGACGCGGCGGCGCCGTCGGTGGCGCTAACCTTTGGGGCCGACCAGAGCTTGTACCCTTGCGGCAACGTTAGCGTCTCCTCGAAAATGAATTGCCTTGAGGACCTGAGGAAGAGGCCGTAGTTTCTCTTCTTCACCGGCGTTGCGGCGGCGGCGAAGTCGGTCAGCCTCCTGTTGCTGACGATGTTCTGGGCCACCGGGAGCTTGAAGTAGAGGGCGCCGTTGGAGGCCATCGCGTAGCCCGGCACGCGGTAGGCAACGGTGATCACGAAAGGAGTCTTTACGTCAGCCGGGTCGGTCGTCTTGTAAGAAACAAGCTCGGCCCTCGGCGAAAGGCGGCTCAGCCACTCCTCGAACATCGGCCCGACGGCTTGGGCGTCGTTGTTGACGATGCTCCAGCGAAGGTTCGTCTCGCTGTAGTGGCCGCCGGTGATGACGAAGGTGCCTTCAAGATCGCCCGAGGGGGAAAGGGAAGCCTTCGAGACGACCTTGACGAAGTTGTCCTCGGGCGGTGCCGGCGGCGTCTCCATCAGCTCTTCGCCCCTCGGCGAACCGATGTCATAGTCCTGCGGCTTCTCGGCGCTCGACCATATCTCCGAGCTGAATGGGCACCAGGTCGGGTCGTAGAGCTTATAAACGTTCGGCTTGATCTCGCAGGCGACTACGCAGTGGTCGAACTGGTCGGCGGGGACATCTTCAACTTTGGCGACCGCCTCCGTCATCGCCGGGTAAGCCGTGTAGCCCGCCGCCCTGAACATCGTTATCAGCATTCCGGCTTTCCTTGCTGTCTTCTTGAGACGATACCACAAGAGCCTTTCTCGTCACTTCGTGGTCATTGCAACT
>DAHXMK010000005.1 GCA_027365515.1 Candidatus Aminicenantota bacterium | reverse complement strand
ATCCAGCGATTCCAGTCAGGTTCCACGCGGCCGTTCGAGGCCACTGCAAAATTATTATAGCCCAACTCGCGCGCATCCCAAAGATAATCCCATGTCGCACGGCGCCCATTTCCTTCATGGAGAAAGGCCTCGCGCTCGGCGCGAAGCGAGCGCCCGCTCGCCGGCCAACTCTTCTCCCCGCAAGGGTTTTGATGGGCTTGACGAGGGTGTCGCCCGGTGATAGTCTAGTTAAGTGGCGGGTAGCACGGCCGCCTCCTTTCGCCAAGGATGATGACGATGAGCGGGATGAAGAGCAAACGTTACCACATCCTGGTTCTTCGCGAGGACGGCAAGCAGTACCACAACCGCATTCTTGAATGGTTCCAAGTCAAGAGGCACCTCTGGGTCATCGGCACGACCTCTGGCCTGCTCGTTCTTGGCAACGTTGGGTTCGTCGCTCTCGCCATCTGGCACGGCTCGGTGATGGCCCGCGCCAGGGCCGTTGAAAAGGAAAAAGCGGCGGTCGAGCGCGAGTTCGTCCAGATGAACCAGGCGTTAGGCGATGCTCAGCGCCGATTGAGCCAAAGCGAACACAAGCTTGCCCAGATGCAGGAGCTGGCCAGGCAGCAGAACCTTCAGCTTCCAAACGTCGCCGGCATGGGCGGCCCCAGCTCGTCCGACATGATTCCCGAAGGAAATTCAGCTAATCCCAATGAGTTAGGTTCCAAGATCGCCGGCTTCAGCAAGGAAGCGAATGAAGTGGCCGACGCCACGGATAACTTGGTAGGCGTTCTCGCGCCTCACCTTGACATGCTCGCCCACACGCCTTCTATCTGGCCCGTCAAGGGATTTCTTGCTTCAGGCTTCGGCCACCGGGACGATCCCATTGACGGGGAGCCGGCTTTCCACCCAGGCTACGATATCGCCGCGCCCTATGGAAGCCCGGTGCAAGCTCCGGCCGACGGGCTGGTCGTCGAAACCGGCTGGAAGCAAGGGTACGGCAACTGCATAATCATCAGCCACGGAAACGGCATCGCCACCCTTTACGGCCACTTGAGCAAGATCCTCGTCAAGCCCGGACAGAAGGTCAAGCGGTGGCAGAAGATCGGCCTGGTGGGCACGAGCGGCCGGACGACTGGCGCCCACCTCCACTACGAAGTTCACCGCCAGGGACAGGCCGTGAACCCGAAGCCGTACCTCCTCTACTGATCACGGCGGGACAAACGGTGACTAAGGGCCTATCCCTAAATAGGGTATGGCCGCGCGCGTGGCGCCGGGCGAGCAGGACAAGGCGGCCGACCGCAGGAAGGGTGGTGCCCTTTCAAGGGAGGCCAACGCAGTAATGCGAAGCCCGCCGCCCGCGCCCGGAGGGACGGGGCCATCTTTCTCGCCCCCGCAGGCAAAGCCTTGGCGGGCGCTTGGTTTGTCCTTCGGACTGGCCGCGCGCCTGGCTTTGTCAGCTCGCTCGGCCGATGCACCACATCGCACGTCGCTCGCTTTCGCGCCATGCATCACGGCTGGCTTCCGTCGCGGCCGCACCTTATTGAGGGATAGGCCCTAAGCCGAAGCGGCTGGATTTTTTGGGCCGTTGGGGTTATGCTGTCCCACTGCGCGGAGAGCCTGCATGAGCGTGATTGACAAAACACTTGCTACGCTGTTCGGAACCAAGCACGACCGTGACGTGAAAGCAATCCAACCTCTCGTCTTCCAGGTTTCGGAATGGGAGCCGAAGCTTCGGCCGCTTTCCGATGAAGGGCTTCGCGAGAAGACCGCCTCGTTGAAGCAGCGCATCGAGAGTTCGATGAGCGGCGGGCTCAGCCAGCAGGAGGCGCTGGACCAGATTCTTCCCGAGGCCTTCGCAGTCGCGAGAGAGGCATCGTGTAGGACTCTTGGAATGCGCCCCTTCGACGTCCAAGTGGTCGGCGGCGTCGTCCTGCATCAGGGAAAGATCGCCGAAATGAAGACGGGCGAAGGCAAAACGCTCGTCGCCGTCCTTCCGGTCTATCTGAATGCCTTGACCGGACGGGGAGTCCACGTCGTCACGGTGAACGATTACCTCGCCAGGCGCGACGCCGACTGGATGGGACAGGTTTACCGCTTTCTCGGTCTCACCGTTGGCTGCATCCAGCAGGAGATGGGAAACGAGGAGCGCCAGAAGGCCTACAACTGCGACGTGACTTACGGCCAGAACAACGAGTTCGGCTTCGACTACTTGAGAGACAACATGAAATACAGGATCGCTGACATGGTCCAGCGGGGCCACCACTTCGCGGTCGTTGACGAGGTGGACTCGATCCTGATTGACGAGGCGCGCACTCCGCTCATCATCTCCGGCCCTTCGGAAGAGCGGGTTGACAAGTATTACGCGGCGAACAGCCTGATACCGAGCCTGCAAAAAGAGAAAGACTTTCAGGTGGACGAAAAACAGCGCACGGCCACTCTTACCGAGGATGGCATAGCCCGCTGCGAGAAGATGCTGAACCTCCAAAACCTCTACGACCCGGCGAACATGGAGATTCTCCACTGCCTCAACCAGGCGCTCATGGCGCACAAGCTCTACCACAAGGACGTGGAGTACATGGTCAAGGACGGCGAGGTCGTCATCGTTGACGAGTTCACCGGGCGCGTCATGCCTGGCAGGCGCTGGAGCGACGGCCTCCACCAGGCCATCGAAGCCAAGGAGAACGTCAAGATACAGGCCGAGAACCAGACGCTGGCCACGATCACCTTCCAGAATTACTTCCGCCTCTACGAGAAGCTCTGCGGCATGACTGGCACCGCCGACACCGAGGCGGCCGAGTTCGACAAGATATACAAACTCGACGTGACCGTCATCCCGACCAACAAGCCGATGGTGCGCAAGGATAACGCCGACCTCGTTTACAGAACCGAAAAGGAGAAATGGGAGGCGGCGGCCGACGAGATAGCCGAGCGACATGAAAAGGGACAGCCCGTGCTCGTGGGCACGGTCTCTATCGAGAAGAGCGAGAGGATGAGCGCCCTTCTTAAGCGCCGTGGCATCTCCCACGTCGTGCTCAACGCCAAGTATCACGAGAAGGAGGCCGAGATCGTCGCCCAGGCAGGCCGCAAGGGAGCCGTCACCATCGCGACGAACATGGCCGGCCGCGGCACGGACATTCTGCTGGGAGGCAATCCAGAAGGCCAGGCGAAGGCGAAAGCCGACCCGGAAGAGAAACCCGAGGAGTACGCGAAATTATTGGTTCAATACCGAGAAGTCTTCGACCGCGAGCACGAGGAGGTGGTCGGCCTCGGCGGCCTTCACATCCTCGGCACCGAACGCCATGAGTCGCGGCGCATAGACAACCAGTTGCGCGGACGCGCCGGCCGCCAGGGAGACCCCGGCTCGTCGCGCTTCTACCTCTCCCTTGAAGACGACCTGATGCGGCTTTTCGGCGGAGACAGGCTCAAGAACATGATGGGCAAGCTCGGGATGGAGGAGGGCGTCCCCATCGAGCACCCGTGGGTCACTAAGTCCATCGAGCGTGCGCAGACTTCCGTCGAGGCCCGCAACTTCGAGATCCGCAAGCACCTCCTCGAATACGACGACGTGATGAACAAGCAGCGCGAGACGATATACGGCTTGCGAAAGCGAGTCCTCGCAAAAGAGGAACTGAAGGAGTACCTATTCGAGACGTCCGATTCCATCCTCGAATGGCTCATCGGCGAGTACGCTCTCCCCGACGCCCCGCCGTCGCAATGGAATATGGAGGGGCTCAAGACGCAGGTCCTCCACTTCTTCGGCATTGATATCGCAACCACGCCACCAGTGGACGAGACCGTCCGCCCGGATCAGTTCCAGGCGGCTCTGCGCGACGCGATACAGCGCAAGTACAAAGACAAGGAGGCGCGCCTCGGCCCCGAGCTTATGCGCGAATACGAGCGCCTCGTTATGTTGCAGGTCCTCGACAACCAATGGAAGGACCACCTTCTAACGATGGACCACCTGAAGGAGGGCATCGGCCTGAGGGCATACGGACAGCGCGACCCGCTCGTCGAATACAAGCGGGAAGGCTACGAGACCTTCACTTCCCTTCTCGACAGGATGGAGGAGGAGATGGTCCGCTACCTCATGCTCATGGAGCCGGCCGTGCAGCAGGAGGAGCGCCAGGTGCAGCGCAGGGAACGCTCCTACTCTTACTCCGCCCCCGAAAAAGAAGCAAAGAGCGTGAAGCCGGTCGTGCGAAAAGAAGAGAAAGTGGGGCGCAACGATCCGTGCCCCTGCGGCTCTGGAAAGAAGTACAAGAAGTGCCACGGCGCCAACGCTTGACACGAAGATGAAGGATTGGTAGGCTAAACCAGCCTTGACTTGGGAGGCATCTTAAAGATGGCAAGACAGCATACCGACACTCCGCCATACGTTCCCCGCAAGGGTTTGAGGGCGGTCCTCGACAGCTTGCAGGTTCACAACGAGGGCCAGGTCATAACCAGGGACGAGCTTCACAAGCGAGGGATATCCGCGCATCTCATCTATCCGGCGATGGCCGCGCTCAGGTACCTTGGAATCCTCGACGTCAAGGACCGGCTGACCGAGCGCTACAAGGCTTACAGCAGGGACAATCCCGATCTGGCCGGACAACAGCGCATCGTAAAGGAAGCCTATTCCGATTTCTTCAACAAGGTGAAGCTGCCACAGCCCAACATCGAATCGGTGCGAGGCCACTTTCAGAAGGTTTACGAGTTGAGCGAAAGGGTCGTTAACTCGGCCTTTCCCCTTTTCCAGTACTTGAGCCAGGAATCGGGGATCGCGCTCGCCGTGGAGGGAGCCAACGCGCCGATCGCCGACGAGCCGCAGGAGGCGCTTCCGGGCGAACATGGCGAAGCCGGAAAAGAAGGGCCCAGCAGCGAGCTTCTCAAGGCGGCGGCCGCCGCCGGAGAGGAACTCGGCGGCGACACGGGGATTCGCATCCGCCACACCGGATACCAGATTGTCCTCAACATTCAGGTGACCAAATTCACCACGGACAAAGATATCATCAAGATGATCAAGACCGCGAGGCGCGCCGTCCATCTTCTGCGGAAGGCCGGCGACACGCACTAGGGAGGCTTCCATGGAGAAGAGCGAGAAGAACTTCCTTGAAAAGTTCGCCGACGTCATTCCGGGCCTCTCCGGCTACAGAGCCAGGGAGGACAGGCGCGAGACCGACAAGCGGTTACGCGAGTACTTGGGCGGCCGCGTTGACATGATCCGAGGCAAGCTCGACGACGTGAAGCTCGCGCTTACGAACCAGGGCAACCTTGCGGCGCTCAACGACGTGGGGCTCCTCCAGAGAAAGCTTCAGCAGCTCGGCGATTCGATCCGCTTCGCCACCTACGGCTACACGGGGGTTTTCGACCAGCTCAAGATCAAGGAGCCGGAGTTGGACGCGATCTACTCGAAGGACCTGGCGCTGGCCTCCTCTATCGAACAGCTCGACAAGGCCGTTTCGGCGGGCGACGTAGCCGGCGCCTCTTCGGCGGCCGCGAGCGCCCAGGAGATTTTCTCCCAGCGAAAAACGCTTTTCGACGCTCCTTGATGGCGAAAGGCAAAAGGCAGATGGCGAGGGGTGAAGCGTCCATGAATACGCGCAACCATGCCGAGCTTCATCCTTCATACCTCATCCTTCATACTTAACAAGAAAGGCGGGTAGGGATATGGCGATCGAAGTCATCCAGTGGTTCGACGATTCCGGCCAGGAGATGGTCCACCGCTTCGAAGCGGGCGGAGAGCTGAAGCTCGGCGCGCAGTTGGTCGTTCAGGAAAGCCAGTGGGCGATCTTCTTCAGGGACGGCAAGGCCCTGGACGTGTTCGGGCCCGGCCGCCACACGCTGACCACCGCCAACGTCCCACTTCTGACGAAGCTGATTAACCTTCCGTTCGGCGGCACGTCGCCTTTCCGCGCGGACGTTTACTACGTAAACCGCAAGGTCTTCACCGACCTCAAGTGGGGAACGAAGGAGCCGATCCTTTTCAGGGACGCCGACTTCGCCATGGTGCGGCTGCGCGCCTTCGGAAAATTCGCCACGAAAGTCGCCGAGCCGACGCTCTTCATGAACACCTTCGTCGGAAGCCAGGGGGTCACCACGTCCGAAGGCGTCGAGTCCTACATGAAGGACGCCATCGTCGCGCGGCTGAATGACGTGCTCGGTGAAAACCTCAAGAGCATCCTCGACCTCGCGCGGCTTTACGACGAACTCTCGGAGGCGCTCAAGGCCCGCGTCAAGGCGGACTTCTCCAAGTACGGCCTTGAACTCGTTGACTTCTTCATCGGCGCGATAACCCCGCCCGAGGAGGTGCAGAAGGCCATTGACGAGCGCTCTGGAATGGCCGCCGTCGGCAACATGGGAACATACATGCAGTACAAGGCGGCGCGCTCGATGGAAGAAGCGGCCAAGAATCCCAGCGCCGGCGCGGCTTCCGCGGGAATGGGCCTCGGCGTGGGAGCCGGAATGGGTATGATGATCCCCGGCATGATCGGGCAGGCCATGGGCCAGTCCCAGCAGGCTCAGGCCGCCAGCGCGGCCGCCGCCACTGGAATAGTCTGCGCCGCGTGCGGCCAGGCCAATCCGGCCAACGGCAAATTCTGCCAAGCCTGCGGCAAGCCGCTCACCCAGCCCGGCCAAGCCTGCCCTTCGTGCCACGCGCAGAACCCCGCCGGAGCCAAGTTCTGCAACACGTGCGGCAAGCCGATGCAGCCGGCCACATCCGAATGCCCCAAGTGCCACACCCAGAACCCGGCCGGAGCCAAGTTCTGCTCCAACTGCGCCAATCCGCTGGGAGGATAAAAAAACAGGGTGAAGAGTCGAGGCTTGCGTTGACTCTTCACGCTTCGGGCGTTCGTATCAGGACAACCACCGTGTTCAATCGTAGCGCGGATCGTTTGTTCTATTGCTAACCTTGCTTCGCCTTCACCGTCCAGGGTGCATAAAGAGAAGTCAATAATTCATCAACAAATTCCAGGTGTGCCTTTCGCTCATCTTGGGACCACACCCCCCTCTTAAACTCCACTTTAGCAGAACATTTTATGGCGGAACCTTCAGAAGATGGCTGCCACTCCCAGTTCACCTTCGCCCAAGGTTTATCGTCGCTGCGGGCGGGTGGGATCACTATGGTGTTGCCGTTTTGAATCTCGGTTTCCATCAATATTTCAATTGACTTGCCTGCACCGACGGCGTGCCCTCTGTAATCCCAAGGCGGGGTAAGGACAATCTTGTCATCCTGGTTTGGAGGAGCTACGGGCGTCAATCCGTTGGGCAATCCGATGAGCGCCGCCGCCATGCCGCTGGGGCTGGTCAACAACAGCCCTGATGACATCTGTTGCAGGCACCCTGAAGCCGAGAGGGAAAGCGATATCTCCGTCAATCCGCTCGCGCTTTCCCACGCCCTCGTTACCGAGCATCTGGTTATCGAGATGGAAGCCATATGAGGCGCAAGCAAGGCAACGAGTGATCTTCGAATGTCGTCTTGGGAATACCTGGCAATGGCCTTGTATGTGGCGTAGGAACATCCGTTATCGGTTATCTTGATGTTGGCAAGAAGATTTCCATCGCCACTTATCAACGATTGGACTCGCATACGACACAGTTCGACCGACGGGACCGTCGTGTGTATAGCAAATAGCCCGCCCCCGGTGCTGTCCACCAACATTCCCTGCACGCCTTCAAGTCCAGGGATAGGCTCACCAAAGCCTGCTGTCTCGCTGGTAGGGTCGAATAGGACGTCTCCCTTCGCCGGGCCATCTTTCAACTGCGTTTCCAGCGCCGGGGCCTCATTAGGCCAGTTGACCGCCATGATTACGTGGTTGAATCCAAAAGCTGCGGCAGGGTCGCGTATCTCGCTGTAGTCCTCACCGGCATAGACCAATATCGGGCGGCTTGCGACACCGATTGCTTTAAACAGCGCCTGTGCAAGAAGAACTTTGCCTTTGCAGTCCGCTTTCATTGATCTCAGCGTCTCGCTCACTGGCAATGGAATAGTAGCGTTGGCACCTTGGCCGTTGCTGTCATCATATTGGATGGCCCCTTGCACGAAAGCGGCAATAGCCTTGGAGCGTTCGAGCAATGTCTTGGCACCACCTGTTATCTTGGCCACTTCCGCGGTCAACAGTTGCTTGTCGCTTGCGGACGCGACTTTCTCCCATTCCTTCTCGAACCCCTTTTCGTAACCGGAAAGAGAAGCCATTGATTCAGTATAAATGCTGAGACATGGAAATCGCGTCGTCCATTCCGGCGTATAGCTGTAGCTCCATCCGATGCGCTTGCCAGCAGGCACCTTATCCGCCTCGCAAACAAGCTCGCTTTCTTTGTGAAAGCTCGCCGGCATTGCCATTCCCTGCGGAAGCATCAGAGACATCCTCAGCCCTTTGGCGAAACTATCGCTGTCCACTACGAACCTTACCCTGGCCGAAGGCAGGCCGTAGTCCCAAAGCGGGTCCCTTAATCCCGGCCTCATGGCGAGAGTGCTGGTCAGCGTGTATTGCAGGACGACTCGGTGGCCGGGCTTTACGACTTCGTCATCAACCACGGCGAGCATATTCCCCAATTTCGATTTCTGCTCCGCAGATGATTTCTCTACGTTGACGTGGTCCCAAGTGATCCGACGATGGATATAAACCTCCACGTCACTCAACTCCTCCCTGCTGGCGTCGTAGCTTATTGACAGGATGATGCTTTTCTCACGCCCAGAGACGTTTTCCAACACCTGATGAAACGTTTCCACGATTCGGTCCGCCCCGTCGAGAGAGAATAATCGCTCCGTCACAACCGCAGCGTAAGGATCGCTTTTGGCAATGTAGGGCCCGGATGGAGAAGGATCTTGCTCGTAATTTCGCGCCCACGTAGGCTCCAGAAATGACGCCATCGCGCATAATGGCGTCATCAGCGCGATTGCACATATTTTCCAGGCATTGTTCATCGTCTACTCCAACTCCTTTTTCGCCGCTCCGGCTGCTGGAGTTATGATGCACCTCTCTTGCATTGCCTGAGCTAGAGCGGTCATATATGAGCGAAACGCGGAATAATCGTCCTTGCCAACGATCTGCGGTATGTCAAAGGAGATCTTGGAATGGAGCGTGACTACTCCGTCCTTCTCGACGGATTCGATGTTAGATCCTATTTTGCAGCCATAGGGTCCTTGCACATCCAAAGGCTTCGGAAGTTCGGAGACCTTGTATCCTTGTGGCAGAGAGACTTCCCCCTCCACGACGAAGTGACCTGCTTGGTCCGACCATATCGGATAAAAGCGCACCGCTTCCGTGTAAAGGTTGGTATAGCCGCTATAGAGGGGAAAAGCGTATACCATCCACTGAGTTCCAGTCGTCTGTGCCAACCCGTTTCCGGTGAGCTTTGCCTGCAATGTATACGGCAAAGAAGGATCTTTAGGAAGTGTTGAAACAGCCGGCTCCGCCAACGCCCAATGGTTTCCTGGCAGTGCCATCTCTTCCTTGAGCCTTTTCTCCAAATCCTTCCGGACTTTGACAGGATCGGGCCGGTCCTTCCTCTCCTTTGGCGGGTTGGCTTCCGAATACTGCTGCTCAAGATAATACCAGAGAAAATATTTGCCCGGAGCGCCCCCTTTGGCTACTGTTAGCGTGCCGCTGAAGCCGCCGCTTGCGTCCAGAGCGCCATGGCATCGATAAGTTGTCGGCTCAAGGGAAAGGTCCGCTGAAGGCGTTGGCACCCATTCGACCGAGTCGTCTTTCCTCAAAAATATAGCACCTGAATCTTGGTAAATTTCCGGAAGATCGCCGTAGTTGACGCCCAGTTGCCCAGGCATGAAGAATTCCGGGCTTCCCTTCACCGAGGCCACCCTGACAATAGTAGCAAAGCCAAAAAGGTCGCTGTTGGTAAGTGTTGGCGCAAAGCGAATGTTGTATCGCGATGTCACCAATCCCAGCTCATACTGTATATTGGCGCGCTTCAGCAGCGCCGCGAAATAAAGCGTTCCCTGCCAAGCCGATATCATTCCTCTTCTAGCCACGGCACCCACGCTTGTAACACTGTCAGCGCCGGGCGTATATCGCAAATGGGCTTGTGTGTATTCGTACAAAGCCTTTACGCGTTCCTCCTGGTTTTTTGACGCTGGAGCGACCATCTCCAATGCCACATCGCCCACCGCCCCCGTCATGCGCATGAAGTCATCATCGGCCTTTTTGTCCTTCTTCAAATAATCCTTCCAGTACTTAGTGCTGTCTTCATCCGGAGGAAAGCTGATCCCAGTAACCAGGCCCCGGTCATCCATTCCTAGCGCGGATTGAAAATGTTTCTTCTCAGATGAATAAAATTCGTTCTCGTTGATATAACAGAGAAAAATCGGCATGGTTCTTCTCAAAGGTGGCGCACCCACTTCCTCGCGCAGGGGCACGTACTTCCCCATTTTGACATCGATGATTCCTTTGGATGGAGCCGCAAGATTCACTGTTCCCGCCGGCGCGCCTAGAACACATACCGACCAAGGTTCGTCACCCACGCCGCCCATTAGTTCAACCTCAAGTGATGTCTCAAGCGATGGTGAGTCCTTCCACACTAGAAGTTCACTGTATTGGGTCGGTGCCCTGTAAAGGTGATAGTACCATCCGAAATAGTTCTCGGTTTTCCACTTCAGCACCGCGTGCAGCTCTAGGATCGCTCCAACCTGCGTGGCAGGAAAATTAACTGTTGCAAGCACGGAGTCCGCCTCCTTTTCCGTGCCAACCTTCACCTCGGATTTCACAATGTCCTTCTCGGGGTCAACAGGAACCATCTTTCCATCAGGAAGAACGGTTCGCCCCTCCACAACTTCAGCTACGAACTTCGTATCGTCGTTCAATACGATTTGGCTGTTGTGAACGCCCTTATCGTCCACTATCAAGAATCGCAGAAATTCGTCCTTGTAAACGCCGCTGGGAGACGTTCCATAGCTCCTGATCTGCATGACGCAATGGCGCTTCAACAGCACCAGTCCCGACCTTGTGGGCAGCTTCTTCCCCTCCGCGATTTCATCCTGCGTTGCAGCGGCCGGCCAAGTGAATGGCGGCAAGTCGTGCTCTTTGGCGTACGCCACTTTGCCTATACACGCGATTGCCAGAATCAACGCAAACAACCATCTGATCTTCATTTAGCCCCTCCTCTATACTTCGAACATCTGCATCGAGACGACGCCGTGGCGGCCGTCAACGGCGGCGTATGACAGCGTGCATCGCGGCAGCGGCTTGCCGGTGGCGAGCCTCAAGGCTAGAAGCTCCTTGAGCGGCACAACGGCCACTCCCCTCTCCCTGGCCTTCGCGAGGAAAGCCTCGAAAGCCCCGGCGTACGGCCCGCCCTCGATTTCGGCGTGTATCGTCAAAACGGGCCATTCGCCAGGTTTAATCTCCTTAAGAATGAAATCGTAAAACGACTCCGCGCTCTCGTGGCTGTTGCCGAGCGCCTCGTCCAGCGTCGGCAGGGTGGCCGGAACTTGCGGGGTCTTGAGTATTCTTACGTCAATGACCGGGAAGAATGGGTCGGTGCCACGGCAGTCGCTCGCGTAAACGAGGCCGAAATTTTCCTCGTAGATCAGGCTTTCGTTGTCGCAGAGCCACGCCGGCGCGGCGAAGGTTCGAGGCTTCGTTCCGAATATGGAGACGTATGATTCGTAGGCCTTTTCAAGCTCGTTGGCCGCCCAATCCGAGGGCCTCTTGTTGAGCTTGTCCTGCCAGCTCCTGTGGTCCCACGCGTGAACGCCTGCTTCGTGGCCTTCCGACGCAATTCTCTTGGCTATCTCTGGAAAACCGGCCGCAATCTGGCGCGCCGGCAGGAGCGTTCCCGACAGCATCGTTCGGGCGCTGTAAAGCTTCGGCGCCCCGGAGCGAAACATCTTCGCCAGGAAACCGGGGCGCAACGCGTTGAAGATCGCCCGTCCCGAGTTGTCCGGCCCCATCGCCAGGTAGAAAGTCCCCTTCACTCCAGCCCGGCCTAGAACCTCCAACAGCTTCGGCACGCCGTCGCGCATTCCCTCGTGCGTGTCAACGTCAATGCGCAACCCCACCACGGGCGTCCCTTCCGGCAACGGGGCCGAGGGCTTGATCGCTTGCGCCGGCTCGTTCGTCTTGGGAATTTCCTGCATGTGTTCGAGCCTCTTCTCAAGGTCGCTCTCGGGCACGCCGCTGTAGGCGGTCCGTTCCGTGGCGGTCGGTTGCAACGGCTTCATGCCGAGAAGGCCCTTGAAGAAGCCCATCGCGGCCCCCTAAGCTTTGTTCCACTCTTCGAGGAAGGCGTCGAAGGTCATCGCCAGCGCGTCGTCCAGCGCCGTCTTCGGCTCCCACCCAAGGAGCTTCTTGGCCTTTTCGACGGAGGGCTTTCTCGTGGTGATGTCCTGGTAGCCCTTGCCGTAATAGCTTTCGCTGTCAACGCCCTGAATGACCGGCTCCTTGAATTTCGCGATCTTGGCCTTTCTCGACTTGTAGAGCGCGGCCACCTTCTCGGCGAGTTCCTTGATGGAACATTCGTTCTTCGGATTGCCCAGGTTGAAGATCTGCGCGTCGCAGACGCCCTTCTTGTTTTCGATGATCCGCATCAGCCCTTCGACGCCGTCCTCCACCCAGGTGAAGCAGCGCTTCTGCGAGCCGCCGTCAACAAGGTCAATCGGCTTGCCTTGGAAGAGGTTGACGATGAACTGAGTCAGGACGCGCGAGGAGCCCTCCTTCGCGGCGTCCATGTCGTCGAGCTTTGGGCCGATCCAATTGAACGGCCTGAAGCAGGTGTAGGCAAGCCCTTCCTGCTGGCCGTAGGCGGCTATGACCCTGTCCATGAGCTGCTTCGAGCAGGAGTAAATCCAGCGGGGCTTGTTGATCGGGCCGCAGACCAGGGGGCTCTCGTCCTCCTTGAACTCCTTGTCGGGGCACATGCCGTAGACCTCCGACGTCGAGGGGAACACCACGCGCTTCTTGTACTTCACGCACTGCCTGATGACCCTCAGGTTCTCCTCGAAGTCCAGCTCGAAGACGCGAAGCGGAGCCTTGACGTAGGTCGCGGGCGTGGCGATAGCGACCAAGGGCAGGACCACGTCGCACTTCTTGATGTGGTACTCGATCCACTCCTTGTTGATCATTATGTCGCCTTCAAGGAAGTGGAACCGCTCGTGGCCGAGGGAGTGCTCCAGTTTGTTGGCCTGGAGGTCCATACCGTAGATTTCCCAATCGGTGGTCTTGAGAATGCGCCTGGTCAGCGCGTTGCCGATGAAGCCGTTGACGCCCAGTATCAGAACTTTCATCTCGCCTCTCCTAGCGTGATTTTCATCCCGCTCAAAGCCCCGGCCCGCGCCAATGCCGTGTCACGCGCCGAGGATCGTCCCTGCGACTATTCCGTTGGCGGCCGCCCAGGCGGCGGCCTCCTCCTCAAGCCCCCCTTCGGGCTGGCATCTGAACAGCCTTACTTCGCCTTCGCCCGCGGCGACGCGCACGCCGCCTGGGCCCACGCTCACGACCATGCCCGGAGTTGCCGAACCCATCGCCATGCCAGCGTCTTGCGTAGATCGCTCTTTCGCTCCCCCGTCGGCGGCCAGGCTGGTTTCCGGCAGGCCCCACCAGACATAGAGTTTCCTTCCACCCGCCGTAGTGAAGGCGCCAGGGTAGGGATGCGTCACGGCGCGTATGAGGTTGTAAATCCTCGCCGCGGGCCAGCTCCACTCTATTCTGCC
>DAHXMK010000256.1 GCA_027365515.1 Candidatus Aminicenantota bacterium | reverse complement strand
TCGGGGTTGATTCAGGGACGCTTTCCACCGGCTACGGCTTCGTAAGCCAGAGCGGAAGCAGGCTCTTTGCCCTGGATTTCGGCGCCATCCGCAATGCGCCGGCCACTCCACACCCGGAGCGCCTTCTGGCGATCCAGGAGCGGCTTCGCTCGTTGATAAAGGAGCACCGTCCGGAAAGGGTGGCGCTCGAAAGCGTCTTCGTTTCGAAGAACGCCAGGAGCGCGCTGGTCCTGGGCCAAGTCCGCGGAGTCGTCATGGCCACGGCCATGGGCGAAGGGGTGCCGGTCATCGAGTATTCCCCGAATCAGGTCAAGACCGCCGTTTGCGGCTATGGCCACGCCGAGAAGGGGCAGGTCCAGAACATGGTCAAGGTAATTTTGGGACTCGCCTCGATTCCGAAGCCTAACGACGCTTCGGACGCTCTGGCGCTGGCGATCTGCTCCATTTTGCGCGAGGGGTTCGCGTCCAAAATCGCCCAAGCGGGAGCCAGGCAATGATCGGACGGCTTAGGGGCAAGCTTCTTGAAGCCGACGGCACCGGCGTCCTGGTTGACGTGAACGGGGTCGGCTACGCCGTTTCGGTCCCCCTTTCAAGCCTGCCTTCGGGCATCGGGGGCGACGTGGATTTTTACATCCACACCGAAGTGCGTTCCGATGCCATCCAGCTCTTCGGCTTCAGCACAAAAGATGAAAGGGACGCCTTCAGAAAGCTGACGACCGTCCAGGGCGTAGGCCCGGCGACGGCGCTGGCGATTCTATCGGGGCTGCCCTTGCCCGAGCTGGCGGCCACCGTTCAGCGCGGAGACGTGACGAGGCTCTGTTCCATTCCCCGCGTCGGCAAGAAGACTGCCGAACGAATATGCCTGGAACTGAGGGAGAAGCTCTCTTTCTCGGGGCAGGCGCCGAGCGCGCAGCAGACTTTCGGGCCTCAAGGGGCGCTGATGGACGATGCCGCGGCGGCGCTCGAAAACCTGGGCTACAAGAGCGCTTCGGTGCGCGCGGCGCTCGAACGCGTGCGCGCCGAGATGCCGGACGGTCCTCTCGAAGCGTGGCTCCGCCTCGCCCTCAAGATACTATCCCCTTGAAGGACGAGCCAAGAGCCGCGCGGGTTCGATTCCGAAATTATTGAGAATCCGACGTGAAGGTTCTTATTCGCTGGCGGTCGCCTTCGGTGATCTCCGTGAACTGGAGGCCGTAGGCGTTCAACTTGCTTTCTATCTCTCTTGCCTCGCGAACGACTTTCGCCAGCACCCTCACTTTTTCTTTTTCAAGCGGGAGGGTTATCTGCAGTTGTACCATGTCGCCCGTTTTAAGCCTTCTGCCGGTGATGATGAGGATGCCCGACGGCGAGAGGTTCATCGAGTTGCAGAGGAAGAAGCCGCTCTGGACGAACCCCTGCACCTGAACGTAAACGAGAAGGCGCGCGTCCCTGCGGCTCTGAACGTTCAAAAGGGCGCTGCAGGCGTCGTGGAAATCGGATGGATTGACGGGTTTGGCAATCACTTTGTTGACGCCGTTGGCCTTTGCAGCGCCGAGCCTGTCGTGGGACAAGAGAATGATTGAAACGGCAGTCAAGCCGTCTTTTCTCGCACGCTCCGCCAAGGCGCCTCCGCCCATGTCGCAGAGAGATTCATCAACGATCACCAGGTCGTAGGGCTGAGAGCGCATCTTCTCGAGCGCCTCGGCTCCAGAAGCCGCCCGGCTGACCTCGTGGTCCCGCCTGAGAAGCACGCTTTCCTCGAACGGAACTGAAGGCAGCCCGCTCTCGACAATGAGAATCTTTTTCGGCAAAATCGCTCCACCTTGGGGCAGCCGTTGCTGCCCTGACATATTTATACGGCGGAACGGTCCAAAATTCAAGAGGCCTATCGAGAGGCGCGGCCTTTGCCGCTTGGTTTACGAGGGTGGCTCGTACTCGAAGAGCGGCGTTGAAAGATAGCGCTCGCCAGTGTCACAGACTATCGCCACGACGCGCTTGCCAGCGCCAAGCGCGCGCGCGACTTTCAGCGCCGCGCTCATGATGCCGCCAGACGAAATGCCGGCGAGTATGCCTTCCCTTCTAGCCAGATTCCTTGCCGTTTCGAGCGATTCAGCCAATGTCACCTTTTCGACCGCGTCAACTACGCCGGCATCATAGTTTTTTGGGACGAAGCCGGCCCCGATCCCCTGAATCTTGTGAGGCCCAGGCGCGCCGCCCGACAAGACTGGAGAATCGGCCGGCTCGACGGCGACAACCTTGACCGCTGAACCAAACTTGGACTTGAGCACGCGTCCCACCCCGCTGATCGTGCCGCCGGTCCCAACACCGGCGACGAACGCGTCAAGCCTGCCTTCCGTGTCCTCAAGAATCTCCAATGCCGTCGTCTTGGCGTGAACCTCGGGGTTCGCCGGATTCTCGAACTGTGAGGGGATGAATCCCTTTCCGCTGGCTTGCGCTATTGCGACGGCTTCGGCTATGGCTCCCTTCATTCCTTTCTCTCCGGGAGTCAGAACCAATTTGGCTCCGAACGCCTGAAGAAGCCTTCGCCTCTCCTCGCTCATCGTGTCGGGCATCACGAGCGTTACCCGGTAACCCTTCGTAGCGGCCACCATCGCCAGGGCGATGCCCGTATTTCCCGAAGTAGGCTCGATAATCTCCATGCCCGGCCTCAAGCGCCCGTCGCGCTCCGCAGTCTCTATCATCGCCAGGCCCGCCCTGTCCTTGACGCTTCCTCCAGGGTTGAAGTATTCCAGCTTGGCGCAAACCTCGGCCATTCCCGGAGAAGTCAACGCCCCCAGCCTGACTAGCGGCGTGCGTCCTATCGTCTCGGTCACGCTGTTATAAATCCTGGCCAAATCCTGCCTCCTACAAAGACCACTATGATGAACAGCCTGAAGCGTGCCGCTATTGCACCGTCGCCGACCGCTCTTGAAGCCCCTTTATCGAATCGAGAAGCTGGTAGATGCTTATGCTGTTGTTGAAGGGCACGCGGATTTCAAAGGAGATGTCCTTTCTTAGAATGGACTTGATCGGGTTTGCCTCGTGCTCCAGGACCAGCTTGGAGACGCTAAGGTAACCGGAACGTACCGCGAAGCCGATCTGCGCCTTGTCGTAGTTGAGGAACCTTGTAGGAACGAGCCGCTTCATCTGGGCGCCGCCGATTTTGACGAGAAAGTCCCGTCCGATAACCATCGGCTCGTCGCCCGCGGGGTCAACCGCGAAGCCGGCCACCATTTTCAGGGCGGAAAGGCCGAACTTGTCGGCGCCAAAGGTCACGTGGCCGGACAGGCGGCCACCTATGAAGCCGGTCAGACCTCCCGCCTGGTTGCAGAGATCGCGGAGGCTGATCTCATTTAGAAGGAGCTGGCCGGAGTAACCAAGGCCGCTGGAACTCATGCCCACCCTGAATTCTCCGCGCACTCCCCCGTCCCAAAGGGTGCCCTGGGTTATTCTGATGTCGGTAGCGCCGTCCTCGGTCAGGTTCGCGCTCAGGCCCATATCTTCCATAGTATAAACGCTGAAGGCGGCGCTCCTTATCTTGAGCCGCAAGCCTTTCTCAAGCGGCGCGCCATAGAAGCCGTAGGCCGAACCAACCGATTTCTCATCTGGCGCTTTGAATCCTTTTCTCGCGGGCAGGGTGCCGAGCCCCAGCGAAATTGAAAGCGGCAGGGTCCCATCAATGCCCCTTAACGAAAGGGATTTGTCCTCGGAGGCGAATTCGGCGTCATGAAATGCGAGGTTCATGGTGAGGACCTTGTCCCTCGAATCGGAAACTAGATTGGCCACGGCCCCCATCCTGCCCGCCATAGTCCCGAATCCAACATACTCGGGCAGAAAGTCAAAGAAGGCGTTTTGGACCTCCGCCGCATCGGATTCGGGAATCGTCACCTCCATAGTCACCACGCCTTCCGCGGACTTGCCCTTTATCTGAACTGGGAGCCTGCCGGACTCTAGCGTGAGCGATTCGGAGCTGAAATTCGTGGCATCCGCCGCCACCGCAAAGACGATCTTCCCTTCTGCATTGCGGAATTGATGCCGCTCGTCGCCGAGGTCCAGCGTCACATTTCGAGGCTCAACTGCTCCATTGATTCCAATAGGCACGCCTTGGAGCGGTATGGTGACAGCGGCGTCAACTGGCCCGCTCAAACCACTGAAGGGAAGCGACACCCACCGTGAAACGAACTTCGCGAGCTTGGATGAGTCAAAACCCTTTCCGGAGACTTCCACGTCGCCTTGCCCGCCTGGATGCACGGCGAAGTCTGCTTCCCCTCCCAAGAGGGCAGTTTTTCCCGCGATAACAACAGAGCCGCCGGTCCCTTCCGAGATGGCACCAGTCAGCGGCCCGGTCTCCGCGCCAAAGAGAAGCGATTTCGAGGCTTTGACATCAACCGGCTTCGGCCAAGAGGCTATTCCATTGGCTTCCACATCGTCAAGTTGGATATCGCCTTTCAAGAGCTTCATCCTTCCGCTGAAGATTCTCAACTTGGAGAGGTCGCCCGTGGGGGCCGAGAAATCCGTAACGAATTCACCATCCATGGCAGGGAGGGACGAGGCGGCCTTTCCTAAAACATGACCGTCCGCCAAACTGGCGCTACAGTTTATCTTGGCAAGTTCAGGGCCGCCTCCGAGCGTGGCGCTTTCAGCGGTTGCTTTGATCTCAGCGTTCTTGAGGCCGCCTTCGCCGACAACCCCATTCAAGCTGAAAGCCGCGCCATTTATAGCTCCCCAAGAGGAAGTCAGCGCAAGACGCGCCCCTTTGGCCTCCAGTTTTCCGGCGGCGAATTTGCCTTCCAGCACTGCTCCGCCCGCCTCTTTGCCGCGTAAATCCAACGTCGGGTAGCTTTCTCCCTTCGTCCATGAAGCGGAGCCTTCGAAGCTCCAGCGCCCTTTTGGCAGTGGCCATTCCCCGCCTTTTTCGCGTGCCACATTTCCGCCAAAACGGCATGACAGGCCCTCATCGGTCCATGTCAAATTGGCCAAACCGCTGGCATAAGGATTGATGATGCCAAAATGGGCCTCTCCTTGAGAAGAAGTTCCATTCCCGGCCGCCCAGCCTTGACAATCGCCTCTCCGAAAAGAGCCAACGAGGCCTGTTTCCGCTCCTTTGAAGCCCTCCACGGCGACTGCTGCGCTGAGACCAGAGAGGTATTTTTCAAGTGAGGTGCCCGTTGCATCGCCTATTGCTACCGTAGCGAGCAGATCCTTCTCTCCTCCGCCATCCCAGTTGAGATTCGCCTTTACCGGAAGCAAGACGCCTTTCTCAGCGTTCCTTACATTTCCTCCGGCGCTCAACGACAGGCAGCTAGTCTTAGCTTTATTGGATATATCCATATTGAAATAATTTGCATGAAGTTTTATGCCGCCTAAAGACCACCCTGACCCTAAAATCACCTCCGGCACGCCTATTCCTTCCGAAAGCAATCTTACATTAGATATTGCCGTCTCCCCAGCGCCTGGGCGATCATAGGAGCCATAAAGCCATCCTGTCCCCTTTTCTCTCTTTGAATTCTGCAATAAAAAACAGCGGGTCTCATGTTCGTCTCCCGCCAAGTCGCCTTGCCAGCTCCCGATGGAGGTCAGGAGGCTCCCTTGAAGGCACAATTTTCCCTCATCAAGAGTTCCATTGATCACCGATTCCCCACCCTTGAACCGTATTTTTGCCGAAACGGTCCCCTCTTTTCCCCACGAGCCTTGTAGCTCGCCGGTCGCGCCGCATCCTGCAGAAAAAGAGATGAAGAAAGGCCTGCGGGCGCCATTTTGGCCGTCGCCCAAGAATATGGTCCCGTCCACTACTCCGAATTTTGTTTGAGCGCTGAACTTCTCCACCCACAGTGCAAAGTCGGGCAGTGTGAAGGTGGAACTCTGCGACGGTCCGGATTGGTTGAAAAGACCGTGCCACGAAGGGTTCATGGGGTCGAAAATGATTTCCTTGACCCTTAAAACAGGCGTTCCGAACAGATTAGAGATAGCGATGCCTTTGACGCTCGCGGCCGGGCTTTCGGCGTCTCCAACCGTGATGAACCCGGCGGACATCTTGCCTCCCCACAAGCCGACTCTGATCTCTCTCCATGCCACGGGAAGGCTGCCAATTATAGCTTTGCCGGTTCGCGACGAAGCCGACAACGTCAATGGATTAATGGTGAAAGTCGAGGCTTCGGGGCCGAAACGGTATTCTACGTAGCGGTTGAGAGCCCAAGAGCCGCCCCACCTGGCAGCCACGAAAACCGCCAGCAACGCCGAAGCCAGAATAGTTGTTCGGCGCCATCTCCGGCTCAAACAAGCTCCTCCGTTTCGTCAGCGCCCAGCCGATCCTTCCCGGTTAGCCTTTGGCCGGCCTTTTTCCCGCTGGTGATAGAAGCGTCCAAAGCAGCGCCGCGAGCGGGAGCAGGAGCCACCAATCGCCGATCTTGGCGTATGGAGTCTTGGTCTGCCGCAGGCGCGCCTCGCCCCAGAAGGAGGCCGGCTCGCCCGGAGTAGTTTCCATCTCCAGCTTTCCATAATTATTAACGAGGCCGCTTACTCCGCCGTTGGCGCTCCTCACAAGGCAGCGGTCAAATTCAACCGCTCTGACGCGCTCGATCAGAAAATGCTCGACAGGCCCAGGCGTTCCGGCGTACCAGGCGTCGTTGGTAATGTTTACAAGGAGCTGTGCCCCATTATCTACTTCTTTCCTGACCAGCCTGGGAAAGATGCCTTCAAAGCAGATGGTGACCCCTATCTTGGCTCCGTTTATCTCAAGCGGCTGCAAGCTCTTGCCTGGAGTGAAATCACCGACCGCTTCCACGAGCGGCTTGGCGAAAAAGAGAAACTTCCGGAAAGGAACGTACTCTCCGAAAGGGACCAGGTGGGTCTTCGCGTATCGTCCCCCCTCGGTGCCGTCCGGGTTAACCACTACCGCTCCATTCTGATAGGTTTCGCTAGTGCCGGTGACGCTTCCCAACAGAATCGGCGCCTTTATCGTCGCCGCGATAGCTTTTACTTTCGCCTGGTAAGCCTGGTCTCCATCCCATTCAAATGGCGTGCACGATTCGGGCCACACCAGAAGCTTAAGGGCGTAACTTTTGAATGGTTCCGAGAGCTTCTCAAACCTGGCTTCGATCATCGCCGCGAAAGCAGGGTCCCATTTCTCGTCCTGAGAAATGTTTGGCTGCAGATAGCCCACCCTGAAAAGCGGATCCTTTTCTCCGGGCGCCTCCAGCCTGTGGCGGCCCCAGAAGTAGGCGCACCCAAATAGAACTAGAACCAGCGGCAACATGACCACGGCTTCTAGGCGCCGCCTGTCGCGCAGCCACAGCACGATAGCGGTAGCAAGGAGCAAAGCCAGCAGCGAAAGTCCCAGGACGCCAAGCCAGCTTGCATTCTGAAGAAGAGATGGATAGAGGCTCAGCGCGTAGCCCGGCCCCCACCACGGCATTCCTCCAAAGAGCCACCCTCGGAGCCACTCCCACAAGACCCAGGCAAAGGGAGCAAGGACCATGGCCCCGGCTCCTCCACGCCTGACAGCGGCCCAGACCGTCCACCAAAAACCCAGCATGTAAAGCCCTAGAATCAGACAGAGCGCCGCGACGAGCAGAACCGCGACGAACGGATTGATTCCACCGTAGCGGTTGATCGTTGGGACAAGCCACCAGAGCGTTGTCCCCTCCCACACCGCTCCGCCAAGCCATCCCTGCCACAAAAGCTTCTTGAGGGGTATTTCGGGCAGGACGGCAAGGGGCGGGACGAAGGCGAACACCGCAAGGATGGCTGTTCCGTGCGGGGGCAGCGAAAGCGCCCAGCAAAGCGCCCCCAGTCCCATAGCCAGAGGCCATCTCAGCCTATCGGACCCCAGGAGCCCAGCCGACCGCTCCAGGAGCGAACCCATTCGCCGAAGCGCTCCTTCTCCTCTGCTTTCCACGAGATTTCTCCCCTGCTTATCTTTTCCGCCCATCTTCTTGCCGATTCCAGAAGAGCTTTGTCCCTTATCGGATTGGCGACCCTGAAGCCGCCGCCGCCCCACTGCCTCAGCCCGCCGATATCGCCGGCGCCCCGGCTTCTTAAATCCGCCTCGGCGATTTCAAATCCGTCATCGCTCTTTTCCAAAACGGAAAGCCTTTCAACGGCGGCCTTGGAGGCGCCAGCCGATGCCATCAGTATGCAGTACCCCTGCTGTCCCGACCTGCCGATGCGGCCCCTGAGCTGGTGAAGCTGAGCCAGGCCGAAACGGTCCGCGTGCATTACTACCATGGCGGATGCCTCGGGCAAATCCACGCCGACCTCGACGACCGTCGTCGAAACCAATAACTTCGCCTTTCCCTGGCGAACGGCGGCGACGGCCTTCTCTTTCGCCGGCCCGTTCATTCTGCCATGAAGCAGAGCCGCTGGATAGCCCCTGAACGGTCCTTGAGTGAGCCTTTCATAAGCCTGAACGGCCGCCTCGGTATCGCTATCCTCCGACTCCTCCACGAGCGGAAAGACAAAGAAAACCTGCCCTCCGCCGTCCATCTCCGTTCTGCAGAAAGCCTCTATCTTCCTGATCGCGGAATCGTCCCTCACTTTCGTGACCACCTTGATCCTTCCCGGCGGCTTCTCATCGAGAACCGAGAGGTCGAGATCGCCATAGAGCGTTAGAGCAAGGCTTCTGGGAATCGGAGTGGCCGTCATGACAAGGACGTTGGGCGAACGGCCCTTGGCCACCATTCTGGCCCTCTGCTCGACGCCGAAGCGGTGCTGCTCGTCAATGATGACCAGCCCCAGGTTGTTGAAAAGGACTTTCTCCTGAAAGAGACTCTGCGTGCCGACTACTAGCCGAAGCCCACCCGATGCGAGTCTTTCAAGGATTTGCCGCCGAGCCCGCCCGGTCACCGAGGCGGTCAGCAGGGCCACTTCCATCCCATCGGCAGCCACTCTCTCGGCGAGCCTTTCCGCCTGTTGCCTGGCGAGGATTTCGGTCGGGGCCATGAATGCGGCCTGAAAGCCGCTTTGCGCCGCCCACGCCATCGCCAAAAAGGCAACTATCGTTTTCCCGCTTCCGACATCGCCTTGCAGCAACCGGTACATCGGCTTGCTCGATGCCAAGTCCGATGCTATCTCCCTGAAAGCCCTTCGCTGGGCGCCGGTCAGACTGAAGGGAAGAATCCTTCTCAAGAGAAGCCCTGCCTCCCGCGTCGCCGGGATCATAACTCCGCTTGCCAAGGCGCGCTCTCGCTTTGCTTCGCCCAGGACGCACTGGACGGCCAGAAGCTCTTCCATGGCCAACCGTTTTCGGGCCACTTCGCCAGCCCCCCCTCCGGGAACAATGGGCTCTTCGGGAAAATGGACCATCCTGAACGCTTCACCAATATTAGGAAGCCTCTCGCTCTCCCTCAGTTGAAGCGGCAAAGATTCAACCGGGGGGTGTTCGTCAAGAAGCTTAAGGACGATCCGCCTGAATTGCTTTCCGGGAATCCCCGCCACCTTCCGGTAGATGGGGACCACCCTGTCAAGGTCCGCCGCGCCAGCGTCGGCTTTTTCAAGCGAGGGGTTGTCCATCTGAAGCCTTAGTCCGGCTCGCGTGGAAAACAGGACGACTTTCCCGAAGAGGCAGACCTCCGTTCCTACCGTGAGCGACCGTTCCATCCACGGCTGGTTGAACCAGACCACGTGAAGATTGCCCGACCCGTCGCTTACTATGGCTTCGGTCAGGCTCAATCCGCGCTTGTAGATTCTGCGGGTGCGTCCGCCCAGGACCCGCGCTCTTACGAGCGCCGTCTGCCCCTCTTTCAATTGGCCAATGGGAGTGGGAAAACGCCTGTCTTCATACCTGGACGGCAGCCACCAAAGAATATCCTCCGCTGAAGAAAAGCCGACCTCCGCCAGCGCCCTTTTGCGCGCCGGCCCGACCCCCGCGAGCTCCCCGCTGAAAAATGGGGCGGTCCTTGGGGATGATTCTTCAGTTTCCGGCGCAGGCGGCTTCATCGCTGCCGTTGGCGTACATTGACTCGATGACTCTGGCGTAGCGCTCGGCTATGACGCGCCGCTTGACCTTGAGCGTGGGAGTCAACTCGCCCTCTTCCTGCGTCAGCTCCCTCGAAAGCAGGCGGCACTTCTTGATCTGCTCGTGGTGGCTCAACTGGGCGTTGGTTCTCGCCAGAACGTTCTGGTACAGGTGCATTATCTGCGGGTGGCCGCAGAACTGCGTCTGATCCACGAGTCCAAGTTCCTTAGATTTTGCGTAATCCTTGAGGTTCTCCCAGTTGGGAACGAGGAGCGCCGTGATATAAGGTTTCTTGTCTCCGATCAGAACCGCCTGCGTCACGTACTTGTTCATCTTCAGGAGATTCTCTATGGGCTGAGGCGCCACGTTCTTGCCGCCGGCGGTGACGAGTATCTCCTTCTTCCGGTCGGTAATGTAGTAATATCCTTCAGCGTCAACCGTCGCGATGTCACCGGTCATGAACCAGCCGTCCTTCGTGAAGACATCGGCCGTTGCCTCCGGTTTCTTGTAGTACCCCTTCATTATGTTCGGCCCTTTGGCGAGAAGCTCCCCGTCCTCGGCGATCTTCAACTGCACGTTGGGAATGGTCTTGCCTATGGAACCGAACTTCGGGCCGCCCTCGACATTGACGGTCAACACCGGCGTCGTCTCGGTCAAGCCGTAACCTTCAAGAACGGTGATTCCAACTCCATAGAAAAATTGGGCCAACTCCTTCGCCAACGGGGCGCCGCCGGAAATGAAGAACCGCAATCTTCCCCCAACCTTGGCCCTCACCTTCTTGAACAGGATCGCCTCGCCGATCTTATGCCGAAGGGCAAGCCCGGCGCCCGCTTTCTTCCCCTCCGACCAGTTCGCGGCCCAATCCGACGCCGCCCTGACCGAAAAATGGATCAATGCCTTCTTCAGGTATGGAGCGTGGGCCGCCTGATCCATTATCTTGGCGTAGACCTTTTCGTAGAAGCGGGGAACGCCGGCGCCGACGGTCGGCTTGACCTCCGCCATGTTGTCGCCGACCTTCTCGATGCTTTCGGCATAGGCGATCGCCGCGCCCCGCCAGAAATAGCAGTAGTCAACCATCCTCTCCAGCACGTGGCTCAGTGGAAGGAAGACGATGGCAAGGTCCGTCTCGCTTATTTCCAGTACCTGCAATCCCCCTCGAACGTTTTCCACGAAATTGTAGTGGGTAAGCATCGCCCCCTTGGGCTCGCCTGTCGTGCCGGAAGTGTAAACGATGGAGGCCAGATCCTCCGGCTTCACCGCTTCGGCCACCTTCCTGTGAAGGTCTCCACGGTTAATGGCGTACTCGTTTCCTCTGGATATGATCTCATCCCACCTCAGGAGCCCAGGCTCCAGCGTCTTTGGAGGGTCCATCACGATAATGTCGCGCAGCTTCGGCATCGCACCCTTGGCCGAGAGCAGCTTCGCGGCCTGCTCTGGCGTGGAGGCAATGGCCACCTCAGCATCGGAGTCGTTGACGATGTAGGCCGAATCCTTCGCGTTCAGAGTCGGGTAGAGAGGAACGTCCGCGGCCCCGGCGGTCAGAGTGGCGAAATCGGCCATAGCCCACTCCGGGCGGTCTTCTGAGAGCAAGACGACTTTATCGCCCGGTTTCACGCCGAGAGACATCAAGCCGCATGAAAGGTTTTTAACGACGCGGCCGAATTCGACGGTGGAAACGAGCTGCCAGGCCCCGTTTCGCTTGATCCTCAGAAGGTCCGGACGGTCATGGCTTTCCAGCAGTTGAAAGAAAACGTCGCACAGGGTCCTGATTTCGGCCATCGCTTCCTCCTACGCCGAAAAGTCTAGCACAACCTTCTTGACTCGTGAACGCAAGCGAAATTGGATCAGTCATATCTCTATCTGCGCGCCCAACTCGACAACGCGGTTTGCCGGCAGGCCGAAGAAGGCCGTCGCCGTCTGGGCGTTTCTCGACATGAGGACGAAGAGCCTCTCGCGCCACCTGGCAAAACCAGAACGGCTCGCAGGCACCAGGCTCTCGCGGCCCAGAAAGAATGTCGTCTGCATCATGTCGAATTGCAGCCCGAAGCGGGCGGCGCGCTTCAATGCGGCGGGGACGTTCGGCGTCTGCATGAAGCCGTAGCGGGCAACTATCCTGAACAGGCCGGCGCCAAGCTCAGTCACTTCAAGCCTCTGCTCCTCTTTGACGTGAGGCACTTCCTCGGTTTCTATGGTGAGGAAGACAACTCTTTCGTGGAGCACCTTGTTGTGCTTCAGGTTGTGAAGAAGCGCCGGCGGGACGCCCTTTCCGCTGCCCGTCATGTAAACCGCTGTCCCTCGGACGCGTACCGGTGGATGAGACTCAACGTCCTTAAGGAAAAGCTCGGTCGGAAGAGAATCGGCGGCGAGACGCCCGGCGAGCTTTGCGCGCCCCGTCTTCCACGTTGACATGCAAATGAACGCGCCCCCGGCTATGACTAGCGGAACCCATCCGCCGTGGGCAACCTTGAAAATGTTGGCGCCGAAGAAAGCGGAATCAACTATCAGGAACGCCCCCGTGAGAGGCAGGATCGCCCACATAGGCCACCGCCACCTCTCCCTGCCGACGAAGAAAAAGAGGATCGTCGTTATAAGCATCGTCGTCGTCACGGCTATTCCATAAGCCGCCGCGAGGTTGTCGGAGGTCTCGAAGGCCAGCACGAGCGCAATGGTAGCCACCATCAAAGTCCAATTTACCACCGGCGCGTAAATCTGCCCGATTTCCTCGGAAGAGGTATGCCGTATTTCCAGCCTTGGGCAGTATCCAAGCTGTACGGCCTGCCTTGTGAGCGAAAAGCTTCCAGATATCACCGCCTGCGAGGCGATTATCGTTGCGACGGCGGCCAGGAAAACTAACGGCGATCTCGCCCAGTCTGGCGCCAGCAGGAAGAAGGGATTGCGCTCGGCCCCCGGATCAGCCCACAGAAGCGCCCCCTGGCCAAAATAGTTGAGCAGCAAGGAGGGCAAGACCACCAAGTACCAGGCAAGCCTGATCGGCCCTTTGCCGAAGTGCCCCATATCGGCGTATAGAGCTTCGCCTCCGGTCTCGACGAGAAAGACGGCTCCCAGGACAAGAAATCCTTCGAGGCCGTTGTCCATAAAAAACCTGACCCCGTACCACGGGTTGACAGCTTCGAGAACCTCCGTCTGCCGCGCGATTCCCGCCGCCCCTAAAACGGCCATCACTATGAACCAAATCAACATTATGGGTCCGAAGACCGAGCCGATACCGGCGGTTCCCTTCCGCTGGAAAAGAAAAAGCGCCACGAGCAAGGCCACCGTTACCGGCACGACGAAATGGGTGAGAGCGGGAGCGGCCACTTCGAGCCCCTCGACGGCGCTGAGCACAGAAATTGCCGGGGTGATCATTCCATCCCCGTACAAGAGCGCCGCTCCAAAAAGGCCCAGCGCCACCAGTCCGGCCCTGTCGGCGTGCCCGCCAGACGGAGAGCGCCGCACAAGAGCCATCAGGCTGAGGATGCCGCCCTCCCCCCTGTTGTCGGCGCGCATGATGAAGACAATGTATTTTATGGAGATGACGAAGACGAGCGCCCATAGGATCAAAGAGAGAATCCCTAAAACGTTGGCGCGCGTCGTCTCAACGTTGTAATCCTGTCCCAAGCAGACGCGAAGCGCGTAAAGCGGGCTAGTTCCGATGTCGCCGTAAACAACGCCCAAAGCGCCAAGCGCGAGGAAAGCGGAATGCCACCGGCCGTGCCTCGGCGCCTCCGAGATTTGCTCGTTCATTTTGCGACTGCCCTAGCCCCCGGCGCTTGGTAATGCGCCGACCCTATTTTACCACACGCTATGGCAGGGCAAATATGCCGAATAGTCTGCTGCTGGGAGCCATGACCGTCGCCCGCACGCACAGATAGCCAAGCCCGTTTCAGATTGTTTTTCCGGCGAAACCACCAGCGAGGCGGTCGTAGGTCGCCTTCAGATCCTCCGGGATGACCCTGAGTTCCGAAACGACCGTGCAGAAGTTGGTGTCCCCTATCCACCTCGGCAGGATGTGCCAGTGAAGGTGGTCTATGATTCCGGCTCCGGCGGCCTGGCCTAGGTTGAGGCCCACGTTGACGCCGTGCGCCCTGAAGAGATCCCGAAGCAGCACTTCGCAGAGGGTCAGCGCCCTCACCGATGCGCACCTGTGGCTTTCCTCTAGGCCGGTGAGCGAGCTGACGTGCGGACGCGGCACCACCAGCATATGGCCGTTGGTATAAGGGAACCTGTTGAGCATGATGAGGAGGTTCTCGTCGCTGTAAACGACGAGGTTCTCAAATGATGGAGGAGCCTTTTGCGCGGCGCAGAAGACGCAACCATCCGTGGGTTTGGCTTGGACGTACGGCAGACGCCATGGAGTATAGACTATTTCCATCGCCTCCCCTGCCATTTGAAGCGGGGCCGAGAGACCTCGGCCCCGTTCCTCGATCTACTTGTTGATGAGTTCCTTGAGTTCCTTGCCGGCGCGGAAATAGGGAATCTTCTTCTCTTCAACCTGGACTTTTTCGCCGGTCTTCGGGTTCCTCGCCACCCTGGCGTCCCGCTTCTTCATGCGGAAGGAGCCGAAGCCGCGAAGCTCCACCTTCTCGCCGGCGTCAAGGGCCTCGACGATTGACAACAGAACGGTGTTGACGACCATCTCGGCCTGCTTCTTGGGAATGTCCGAGCGCTGCGCCACCCACTCGATAATGTCGGCCTTCGTCATTGGCCCTCCTCGTCACGGTGAAAGTCCTTCAGGTCCAGCACGTCGCCGAGGCTGGCCCTTCCATCGCTGGGCGACGGGCGGTACTCGCCCTCGTGCGCGCCCTCCTGATCTGAGCGCGGCGCCCCTTCTTTAAGCGAAAGCCCGATTCTCTTCTCGTGGGGCTCCAGCCTGATGATCTTGAAGGAGTATGCCTTCCCGGCCTCGACGACCTCTGAGCACGACTGGATGTGTTTGTCCGACAGCTCGGAGATATGCACGAGCCCCTCGACGCCGTCGCCCAGGTCAACGAAAGCGCCGAAATCAACCAGCTTGGTCACCGTGCCCGTCACGACGTCGCCGACGTAGTGGCTTCTGAAGAACTCCTCCCAGATGTCGGGCATGAGAGCCTTCATGCTCAGGGAGAGCCGCTGGTTGACGGCATCAATATTAATGATGACCGCCTCGACCTCGTCGCCCTTCTTGATGAGCTCGGACGGGTGGTTCACGCGCTTCCACGAGAGGTCGGAAATGTGAACGAGGCCGTCAACGCCTTCAAGCACTTCGACGAAGATGCCGAAGTCGGTGATGTTCCGGACTTTCCCCTTGACCCTGTCGCCGACCTGGAACTGCTCGGTGATGATGTCCCAGGGGTTCGGGCTCGCCTGCTTCAAGCCGAGCGAGATGCGCTGGGCGTCGGAGTCAATGTCGAGTATGACAACCTCGACCTCCTGCCCGACTTCGAGCACGGCCGAGGGGTGCTTCACCTTCTTGGTCCACGACATCTCCGAGACGTGAATCATCCCCTCGATGCCAGGCTCAAGCTCGATGAAGGCGCCGTAGTTGGTAAGGGAGATTACCTTCCCGAGGACCTTCGTGCCGATGGGATATTTTTCGGCGACCGACTTCCAGGGGCTCGGCTCCCTCTGCTTGTAACCGAGCTGCAGCTTGCCGGTCTCCTCGTCGTAGTTGAGGATGAGAACTTCGACCTGGTCTCCGACCTTGAAGAGCTCGGACGGATGGTTTACTCGCTTCCACGACATGTCGGTGACGTGCAAGAGGCCGTCAACGCCGCCAAGGTCAATGAAGGCGCCGAAGTTCGTGAGGTTTTTGACAGTCCCGATGAGCGGTTTCTTTTCGGCGATGCAGGCGAGGATTTTTTCCTTCTGCACCGATACCCGCTCTTCGAGGTAAGCCTTGCGCGAAAGGACGATGTTCCCGCGCTTCCGGTTGACCTTGATGACTTTGAGCTCGACCTCCTGGCCCTTCAGCGCCCTGAGGTTGCGGACGGGCTGAAGGTCAACCAGAGAGCCCGGAAGAAAAGCGCGGACGCCCACGTCAACCGCGAGGCCGCCCTTCACGCGGTCGAGGATTATGCCCTTGATGGGGCGGTTTTCCTTGAAGGCGTTCTCCACTTCCTCCCACGCCTTCATCTTCTGGGCTTTTACTTTGGAAAGGACGACGTAGCCGTTGGCGTCCTCCAGCCGCTCGATGAAGACCTCGACCTCGTCTCCGGGCTTGACGCTCACCTCGCCCGATGGGCTGGTGAACTCTTCAACCGGGACGATTCCCTCGCTCTTCAGTCCCACGTCAACCAACACGTCGGTTGGCGTGATCGCGACCACCTTCCCCTTGAGCAGCTTGTGCTCGTTCTGGGATGGAGCGCCTGTCTGGAGCAGGAGCTTCATGTCGAGGGGTTCGGCCTGGCCGATGTTGTCCGAGGTCAGGTTGAGCCACTGTTCGGGGACGTCCATGGGGACAGACGAATCCCCCTTCGCCTTTCCTTCCGCTTCTGTCATGTGGGTGTTACCTCCTGGTTTACTCAAATTCGCCCGGCTAACCGGACCGCGCGTAGTATATCACAAGGCGGCCCGCTGTCAAGCAACAAGAGCCTTGGGCTTCTTGAAACGGATGATGCGCGCCACTTCGCTTCGAACCGCCGCGCGACGCCGGCCACCATCTCATAGCCCTCGGGCAGTTTCCGGTTTCGTTACGTTCAGCGCCGACGTTGGGCCGCCGCCGAAAAAATAGGCGCCGGGGAAGGCTACCCCAAGCACGCCGTCGGTCCAGCCTTTGCCGGCTTTTAAGAACGGAACGGCGGCGTAAGCGACCTGCTCGACTTTATAGGAAGCTTCGACTCCGGTCACGTCCGCCAGCCTGTCGAGGTAGGCCGCGTAACATAACGCGGCCATTGCGGCTAGGCGCGACGGGTCCAGGACTCCGGCGAGAATCGCTCCATGCGCCTCCTTGTCCTCCACCAGCGATTCCTGAGCCAGGGCGTAACGGATAGTGAGGTTCTCGTAGTTGGCCGCTTTCGGAGTCCAAAATGCAGGAAAGTACAGCGGGCCGAGCTTCCGCGCGTTCTGGTAGATTCTCTTCTTCTTGTCGTCCCCGCAGTTGAAGCTCCCCGAGCCCTTCACCAACCAGAACGGAGCGTAAATGATTTCGGAGGATGGCCTGCGCTCCCGCGCCTCTATAAAGAAGAGGTGGTACTCATTCTCCGGCTGCCGCATGAAGGTGGCAACCTTGCAGTTGAGGCAGATTCCCACGCGCGAAGGGCTCGGAGCTTCGAGGTCTCCGCCGCACCTCGGGCAGACGAGCGGCACCAGGAGCCTTCCCGATTCATCAGTCACGGCGGTTCCCTCCCAGAATGGCTTTGACCACCTCGACGCAGAAGGATGTGACCGGCTGGAGCGGGCTCGTCAGATCAGCTTCGGAGCTTTCTAGCCTGGGGCCTTCCGGAGCAACCGCCACACGATAGGGTTTGCGGATGAGCCCCCACGCGGCGCTCAAGATCGTCGTGACCGCGGCGGTCGCGCCGATCAGCAGCAGGCCAACGAAGAGGAGAAGGTGCGGAGCGCCGCCCGCCTTGCCTATCGCCGAAAATGGCAACAGCCCCAGCGCCTTCAGGAACAGCCCGGCTATATAGCCCGTCAAGCCGACGAGCGGCACGCCGAGAATCAGGCCCCAGTCCCTTCTGAAAGGAAGATGGCCGGACAACGGCCTGCCCTCGAGTTCATCGGCAACCACGGTGTAAAGCTCGCGGCCATACCTGAACGTAAAGGTCATGACCGGGACGTAAATTAGAAAGACGTGCTGGTCTAGGACCTTCAGCTCGCCCGCGTGCTCGAAGCTCTCGACTCCTTTTTGGATGACGTGCGAGAGCGGGATATCCGGCGTGATGACCTCTCCTTCCTTGGCCATCTCCTGTGGCGCGGCGGCGACCGCCCTCTCCACGCGCGCCATAACCATCTCGCGAAGCTCGTCGTCGCGCACGTCCCATCCCCTGAGCGCGGAAGCGGCGTAGAGATACACGAAATCGCCGAGAACCACGCGGGAATCTTCTTCGCGAACGGTTTCAGTCACGTTAGAACCGATGCCGCGAACCGGAAGGTTGTAGCCTGTCTCGACCCTATCCACCAGGGAGCGGCTCTTAGTGATTACCGTCTCTTTTTCCGTTCTCAGCACGCCGCCCCTTTTGCCGGCAAGAAGGTAGAAAGGCAGGTAGCTCCTCTTCGATCTCACCAGGAGCGCTTTCCGCTTCGCGTCGCCCGGCAGGTAGGGATGACGCAATAGACGCCGCACCATTTCTCGGATGGTCTCTTCCGAAACCTCCGGTTCAATTACGAGCGATGGAAGAAAATCGTCGGCGGCGTAATAGAGCGGCCTGCCGCAGAAAGAACAGACGACTTTCCGCGCGCCCAAAGGCGGAGGCAACGTGCCTCCGCACAAGGAACACTGAAGGGCTCTCGGGGCGCTCATGGAACACTCCTCTGAACAATCTTCTTTTTCAGGACCGGAAAGGCGGCCACGCAGGTTGCCGCCGCGGCCAGAAAGCTCAGGCCCAGGCCGGGAATCAGCAGCGCCTCTAGCGCCACGGCCGCGAAGAGCGCCAAGAGCGCCTTCATGGAACCGCTGCTGATAGCGGCGGTATTCGCGGGAGGGGCGTCAGCCATGAAGACCGCGCCGGAGATTGCGTCAACGTAACTCTCAAACGGCTTTTCACGCGCGCCGAACGTTATGCGGAAGAGGGGTGCTTCGTAGAGCGAAAGGTTTGTCCCTTGGCTCTCCTCCTTCTCCCAGCGCGCGGCGGCGTTCTCCGAGCAGGCTGTTCTCGCGAAGCCGGCCGGCGGCTCGTCCGGCGATACTCCGGCCGAGGCGGAGGGCAGCTCGTATTCCATCAAGGCGGCGGGAAGGGGCGCGAAAGCGGCGGAGGCTTTCACCCCTTCGCCTCCCCTCTTTCCCCAAAAAGGCAGGAGCACTCCATCGGCGGCCAGAATCTCCTGTGCCGGGATTTCTCTTCTCTCAAGATCATC
>DAHXMK010000247.1 GCA_027365515.1 Candidatus Aminicenantota bacterium | reverse complement strand
CCTTCTTCGCCCACTGAGTGAAGCCGCCCTGTTTTGCTACGGCCCTCAAAAGCGTCAAGTCCTTGTAGTAAAAGAGGGAGCCAGGGTTCTTCACCTCTCCCGAAACATAAACCTGCTTCATCGGTTGGACGTTGATCACGTCCTGGTCCAGGACGTAGATGTTCGTCCGGTTGTCGTTTCCCAAAAGGGCGTCCCTGGGAAAAACCTTTGATTGAAGCTGGCCGGAGGAATCCCTCCGCTGCAATTCAACGTCGCCCGACCTCTCGGTAAAGCCGCCGGCCTGGCTGATGGCATCCAGAAGCCTGAGCGCCCCTTTGATGGGAAGCCTGCCGGGGTTCTGCACCTCGCCCAGGACGTTCACGAAGCGGCTGCCGTATTCGATCAACTGCACGCTGACCTGAGGCTCCTTGATGAATTGGGCAAGAAGCCCCTCAAGCTTGTGCTGCAGATCGTTCACTGTGAGCCCAGCAACCGAAATCTCATCAAGGACTGGGAAGGTAATGTTTCCCTTCGGGTCCACGATGACCGTCTGGTTCATATCCTCGACGTTGTAGACGGTTATTTGAAGCTTGTCGCCCGGGCCCAAAGGGTAGGCCGGGGCGCTGAACGAATCGAAAACGCTCTCCTCGCCGTGAGGGAGCCACTTGAAGGTGAGCCCCTCCGGAGACCATGACAATCTGGGCTGCTGCTTGTCGGGCAGGGCTACTACTAGCCTGCCGGCGCCATCGGAAGTGACGAAGCGCTTCAAATGGTCTGGCACCGATACATCTTGCAGGCCGGAAATCGTCCAGACCGCCTGCCCCTGCCCCTGCTCGAAGGCCACGGAGACGCCCGGCCCGGCGGCGAGCCGCACCTGTCCTTCCTCGCCCGTTACGGTGGCAGACATGACTGGAAGCGCAAGAGCGAGAAGCAAAAATGCGGCAAGGGATGAAAAACGGGCGCCGTGCTTAAAGGCGCCCGTCATCTGATAGATTGTCATCGAGAGCTTACCAGCCAAGCTGCATCTGGAAAGCGAACCTGTTTTCCGTGTAGGAATAGGGCTTGTGAAGAAGGCCAAGCGTATCAACGTAGTTGACATTGCTGTTCCTGTCCTCGTACTGGTAATTGACCCTTAAGCTCAGCTGCTGGGTGAAGTGGAAGCCAACCTCGGCGCGGGCCCGGCTGATCTTATCCTTGCGGTCCTGGCCGGCCGTCCAGAGATACAAGAGCGCATCAACGTACCCGTCCCCGTTCACGTCGGCCTGAATGGCGTCCGGGTATCTGTTTTCCTGGTACATGTAGCCTGCGGCCCAGAAGAAATATTTCGTCACCTGGTGGTGAAGCTGGAACTCCGCGCCGGTCGCCGTGTAGTAGTTGTTGACGTTGAAGGCCGACTGCGAAGCACGGCGGTAGATATTCAGGTCGCCCCTGACAAATTCCGCGAACTGCATTCCGAGGCCAGCCTCGGCTACGAAGCCGCTGTAATCGGAATACTGGCTCTTGTCGAAGCGCATCTCCTCGAACCCGGCCTTCGCGAAGCCCGAGAGGCGGTGGGCAACGCTGCCCTCCCAGCCGACCATAAATGTGTTCGCCTTGTATTTCTTGTCGGGGGTGGTCATGAGAGTGTAGTCAAGCGAATTGTTCTTCGGCTTGCTGTCGGTGTAGTTGTACTCGAAGATCCAGGATGACTCGGGAGCATAATGGTATTTCCACCTGAGAGTACCAAGCCACTGCTCGTAACCGAAGAAGGGAAGGTAATTGACGTCGGAGTTTGAAAAATCAACGTAGTTATAACCGGCCTCGACGCCGAAAGTGTTCAACTTGTTGATCGGGAACTCCACGCCCAACTGCGCGTAATCGTGGTCGAAGCGGGCGTTGCCAAAGGTCGCTTCGTAGTTGGGGTCGAACTGGTTGACCTCGGTCACGCCCCTGACGTAATGGTTGCGGAAGTACATGTCACCGCCGTTGCTGAATGCCCACTTGCTGTCGAAGTCGGCGAACCAGGAGTCGTGCGTGGATATCTTGTACTTGTCGTAATCCTTGTACTGGTAGGAGAGGTTGAACTTAATGTAGCTCTCCTTCATGGGAAGCTCGAAGCCGAGAGTCGGCCGGATCAGCCAGAAGCTGTCCGAGAACTCACCGCCCGGCTCGCTCTTGTCCAAAAGGAAGAGGTTGTCGGTGTGGGTGTAGACAGCCTCGACCGACGGATAGAAGATGGCGTTGCCCATTGGGATGCCGTCACCGGCGAAAGCCGCCGTGCCGGACATGACCATTAAAATGCACCCAACCCAGAATAGCCTCCGCATCGCTACCTCCTTCTCCCGAAGTTCCTCGCGCGCTTATGATGAAAAACAGGCCCCGAAGCGCATTAACCCGCCCGCCAGACCCTTATCCAAGGATATTTATACTCTAGGAATGCAATGTTGTCAAGGGGCTTGCTTCTTTGCCCATACGGCCACAAGCTTTTGGCGGTAGGACTGGAAATGGAAGCCCGCCGGAACCTCCCAGTAGCGTCCATTTCGGGCCGCATCAAGGGCAGGGAAGTTTGCATCCGCCTCCGCGCCTATGGCATCGGCCAGCCTTCCGTCGAGAATGCCCTCCCTTTGCGCCTCCCACTCGACGGTATCGAGCCTTGCGCCGTTTTCTCCCGGGGCTTTGCAGGCGTCATACCGCAATATCTTCTGGGACCAGTCTCCGCCCTCCTGCTTTTCGGGAGCGTAGCAGAAAATCCAAAAGCCGCTTATCCCCGGTCCTCTTGAAGCCTGGCCGGCCAGCAAGCGGTTGTAAGATGGGTTCTCCCTGAGTCCTTGAAAATAAATCCAACGAGTCTTTGGAAGTGTCCCGCCTTCGGCGCAATGCCAGAAAGCCGATGTTCCTGCGGCCGCGTCCAGCGTTCCCGCCTCAGCAAGCGATGACGGCCAGCAGAGGGCCGCCCAAGGCTTGAATCCCATCTTTCTTAACTGTCCGGCACGCTTTGCCATCATCACTACCGCTTCAGCGCTCGCCGGTTCGTCGGCCGTATAACCCCAGGCTTCGCCTGGTCCGGGGGTGATCTTCCACGGGCGAAGCGCGTAATTGCCATCGAGTCCCGACTCGGCGGCCATCTTCTTGAATGTTTTCCAGCCTTTCTGATCCTCGGCCGGACAGGTGACGGCGTTGAAGCCGTGCGACGCTATGTCCATAAGGTCGTTCCGCCACCTGGCTTCGTCTCTTTCAAGATAGTAGATGCCGGCAATTTTGCGAGAAGCTGGTAGGGGAGGGGCGACCAATATCCGCCAGGGAATCTCCTGGCTCGATCCTTCGCCTTCAAGTTTTATCGTGACCTTCAGGACTCCAGGGGCCGTACTTTTCGGGACCCGCATCCTGACGTAAATCCTTGTCGGCTCTTCCGAGGCGCCGAGCTTGCCGTCCCGCAATGGGAAAAGCCTCTCGGCTACAAGAACGTCGCCGGCACCAGCCGCGACCCGCGCTGGAAAGAGCGCGTCCTGCTCGTCGCGCGTCCCGGCCTGCCACCAGAAGTCCACGTGGAAAAATTCCGGGTGCGCGGGCGCGCCAGACGCCGAAATGCGCAACGGCCCATGGCCCGGCGTTGCCTCCATCCATGCCGTCGCGATCTCTCCCGCGGGGACCGCGTCCTCGCAAACCGAGGCGCCATCCCCTTCGGGGACAAATGGCCTCACGTCGAACGGGATGAGCGGCCTGGCCAACGCTGAAGTGGGCTCCTTCGCCGGCGGGACCGTGAACGACGGAGGCTCGCTCCCGAACCGGCAGGCGGAGATGCCAGGCGCGGTGGTGGAGAGAGACTCCAAGAGGCTCCATCCCGCGTCCACCTTCTTGCCTCTCAGAAGGGCGGCGCTGAATGAATCGCCGGGCTTGACCCCGAGAACATTCCACGGAATAAGCCACTCGCCGGCCCACGTGTGGCCGAACTTCTTGTCCATGCCCGCCCACGAGGAGGCCGCCACCTTCGCGGGGAGCCCGATTTCGTCGAGCGTCGCGGCCCCGCCTCCAGGCGTCAACACGAAGAGAAGATGGCGCGGGGAGGCCACCTTCAACCCCATCCAGTCGCCGAGGAGGGAGTCCTGCGGTGCACTCCAGTTGGCGCGCTTCAATGTTTCCGGCGGCTGGAGCGTTGACAGGAGCGCCGCGTACAATCCATCCGGCGTCGCCATCATGAAGCAGCGGACGCTCCCGTCGGGATTGCCGGTGGTGGCCTCGTAGGCTTGCATGCGCATCGCCCCGAAAAGCAGTGCCTCCCTCGGGTCTCCGTCAATCGTTACCTGCCAAGACGAATATGGAAGAGGTGCCACGCCGTTGATGGAGGCGTTGCCGCTCTTGGTGCCAGCAGCAAATTGCAGCGCCATAAGCGAAGTTACGAGAAGATATAAACGATACCTCAAGTTCGGTTACCCACCGATTTGATTCGCTGAAAGCGAGTCGCTTTCAGACATGTTCATCATGGGCTTGGCTAACTCTTGCCCCGCTCCCTGGTGCTATTCGGCAAATCCCGGTATGCTAAGATCATGGCGATGAGCTTCTGTCATCGCTTTTCGCTTTTGACCGCTGTTGTCCAATAGTAATACAGGTCCTTAAGCGTCCGGCTCATCGGGATCTCCGGCGCCCAGCCTGTCGCGGCCTTGAGTTTAGACGGGTTGGCGACCAGCAACGGCACGTCGGCGGGGCGGAATCTTTTCGGGTCCTGCCTGACCTCCACGATCGCCGAGGATATCTCGATCAGTTCCCTCAAAAGGTCCTTGAGCCAGTAGCCTTCCCCGCGCCCCAAGACGTAGAGATCTCCGGCCGTCCCCTTTTCGAGCAGGAGCTGATAGGCCCTGGCCACGTCCCTGACGTCCAGAAAATCGCGCCTCACGTCAATGTTGCCGACCGAGAGGACCGGCTCCTGCTTGCCCGCGTTTATCAGCGCGAGGCTTCGCGCCCATTCGCTCAAGGCGAAGTTCGGCGGGCGGCGGGGGCCCGTGTGGTTGAAGGGCCGCACGCGAATGACCGGCAGGCCGTAGCTAGCGAAGTATTGGAAGGCGAGCAGGTCGGCCGACGTCTTGGAGACGGCGTAAGGGCTGACGGGCCTTAAAGGGCTTGATTCGTCGAGTGGAATATCCTGGGGGCGGACCTGTCCGTAAACCTCTCCGGTGCTGACGTGCAGGAAGAGCGGCGGCTTATGGAGGGCCCGGCAGGCGTCCAGAAGATGGAGCGTGCCGAGAGTGTTGACCTCAAACGAAAGCTCGGGGTTTTGCCACGAAGGTCCGACGTGGCTCTGCGCCGCGAGGTGAACGACGGCGTCAGGGGACAATGAAGCTACGGCGGCGCCTACGCCTTCGCGGTCCCTGAGGTCCGCCTCGGCGCCCCCTTTTGGCCACGGCGTTTCTCCTGGAGCGGTAAGCCCCAGCACTTCGCATCCCGCCGATTCAAGCAGCGGGGCGAGATAGCCTCCCACGAAGCCCCTGATTCCGGTGATCAGTACTTTCATCCGAGCAAATATCCCATAGGCACCCCGCCCAGTTCCGTCTTAATTCTTTAGATAGGCTCCAGACATTTCAGTATGCCAATGACGAGATGAAGATGCAGACCCCCATCAGTACGGCTTATTGCGGAAAGGGACAATTCAGCGGGCCGCGGAATGTCTCTATTCAAAGAGATCCGCATGAGACCCCAGCCTTTCAAAAATTATCTCGGTGGGGCCGAGCAAGTAGATTAGCAGGCAGTCGGGCTCGACATGACATTCCCTGCGGCCTGCCCAAGCTCCCTGTAACTTGTGATCACGGGAGCGTGCATCCATCTGGGTGCCTGTCAACAACTGGGCCATTACATCGCGCAGCTTGGCGAGACTCTTCCCTTGTCTTCGAAATCGCCTCACGTCCTTGCGAAACTGGCCAGTGATAACTGGCTGGCGCTTCAAAGCCCCAGATCCTCGAACATTTCGTCAACACTGGCGTAACGATGGAGATCCTCGCCTCTATCCGTGCTCATCATTGTCTTTCGCGTCGTTCTGTTTGGGATGCGCACCGCAAACGGCAGGCCGCGATGAAGAACCACCTGCCGGTAAAAAAGCGTAATGGCCTCCGTCGTCGTCAAACCCACGCGCCCAAGCACTTTTTCCGCTTGGTTTTTAAGATCAGGTTCCAATCGCGCCCGAATAGTAGCCGTTTTCATCGGCTTTGTCCTCCAGTATCTAATGTAGCCCATTTGGGGCACAGATGCAAGCTTATACAGAGCGCCGGAAGTATGGTGCTCTGTATGCGGGTAGGGGTTCCGGGGGAGGCCAAGCGCGGTGGCCTCCCCCGGTAGGGCCCGCGGGGAGGGCTCAGGCC
>DAHXMK010000232.1 GCA_027365515.1 Candidatus Aminicenantota bacterium | reverse complement strand
AGATCATAGCGGATGCCTTCAAGACCTTGAGGCGACATGGTCACTGGAACAGGGAATTCGCTCAAGGCCCGAACTCGTGTTTTTTGGCACGGCCGTCGTGCTCGCGAAAGACAGACTCGGCGTGCTGATAAAGTCAGGCATGGCACCGCCACAGTGGGCCGACAGGCTCAAGGTCGAGCCCTACCGGAAAGAGCTTCAAGCTTCGCTTCAATTCGAAGCCTGGAGGTATTGGACGGCTGGGAGGATGGCGGCCGACGCGGCTTATACCGGCCGGGCCGCAAGAGGCGAGGGGTGGATTTGGAAAACATTCGGCAGGCTATGGTTCCGGCTTTCCATGGCCGACGCGGACGCCGCGTGTCTGGATCAGATTGAAATTCTTGAGAAAGAGGGTTGGTGCAGTTCCAGCATGGCTGCCGACGCCGACAAGGCTGCGAGGGACCTCCCTAAGTGGGGCGCTATCGGAAAGTTTGGTGTTACCAGGATGAGCCCTTCGTGGATCTCAATCCAACAGCTTGGACTGGAGCTTGAATTTGCCAGGAAGCTGTTCGTGGCGCGCGACGCCCGTTCCTCTTCGGGAAAATGGCCCGCCGAAATTCCAGCCATCGAAAAGTCCGACTGTCCCGGTACCAGGTGGAACTATAGCGTGAATGCAATGGGAGTAATGACTCTTGCCTACTCAGGGTTCGCCGCCAGGCCAAAGCGAGCCGGAAGAATTGACCTGCCGCTCATTATCAGAGACGGCCAACTTTCCGGGTGTGCGCAAACTAGCCAAGCCCCCATGGCATTGCGGCGCCCATCTTGATCATGGATCAGGAAACCGACAACAACATTTCGGTTCTCAAGACCACTGCCCACGAAATCGAATGCTCGGCGGTGGACCATGCCGCGGAGGGCGGCTTGGTCTTGACGGCCACCGGCCGGCTGGCGAGGCGTGTCATCCACAAGCTACGCCAGAGGCGGCTCGGCGCCGGCGTGACGTGCTGGAGGACGCCGTCCGTTTTTGCCCTGCGCCGGTTCGTGATGCAGAATCATGCCCTCTTGTGGGATGGCACGCGTCCATTGAACAGGGCGGCGGCGCTTCGCCTCTGGTCCGCCGCGTCGAAGGAGGTTCCTCCGCCCGACGGGGCCGAGGCGGCGCCCGCCCTCTTCTCCATGCTGACGGAGGCGCTTGATCTGGCCGAATCAAACGGAATTGACCAAGCCGGCGGCGAGCCCTCCGAAAGGCTCCCGGCCTGGAGAGCGGAAGTGACGCGCCGCTTTCTCGTGATGGCTTGGCACGAAGGCTTGGTCACATACAGAGGCGCCGCTGAACGCGTGGCGGCGGCTCTTCGCCGTAGCGAGATCGCGGTTCAACGTCCAGCGGTTCTCATAAGCCACGAGCGGTTGGCGCCCGTTGACGAGCTTGTCGCGAGCGCGCTGGAAGAGATGTGCGGTGGACTGACAAGAATCCGCCCAGGCCTTCAATGCGAAGGCGCCTCTCTTCGGTCGAGGCTCTGGGCCACGCCGGAGCAGGAATGCCGGGCAATCCTCGCGGAGATTCTCGACGCGTGGAACGAAGGTTGCCGCGACCTCGGACTGGTCTACCTCGACGATTCCTACCGCCGGATGTTGAGCGGGCTTCTCGCGGAACTCGCCGGA
>DAHXMK010000180.1 GCA_027365515.1 Candidatus Aminicenantota bacterium | reverse complement strand
TCGGCCGCCTCCTCGCGGCTTAGAATCTTCTCTCTCGCCGGACGCACGGCGGCCACTACAAGCGCCCCTTTCCCCACGCCTCGATGCGCGCCTTGAGCTCTGGCTGGCTCGTCGTCGCCGGGCCGTGGCGCTCGACTACGATTCCGCCGGCAACGTTGGCTATGTTGGCCGCCTCTTCAAACGTTGCTCCCGCGCACAGCGCGAGAACGTAAGCGCTTATCACGGTGTCGCCCGCTCCGGTGACGTCAACCGCCTGGTCGCTGCCGACTATCGGGATGCAGAGGGGCCTCTTCTTCCGCTCGAAGAGGCACATGCCCTTGCTTCCCCTCGTCACGAGAAGCGCGCCGAGGCTCATCTCTTCTCTCAACGATTCGCCGGCCTTTTCAAACGGCCCGCCGCCCTGCGCCGCGCCGGCTGCCTCCTCGAACTCCTCCTCGTTCGGCGTGGCGGTAGTCAGGCCGTGAAAGCGCTTCAAGCCGAAACGAGAGTCGAGCGCGGAGACCCCGACTTTCCCCGCCTGGCACGCCGCCTCCGCCGCCTCGGCAAGCCCGTAGCCGTAATCCGAAATAATGAGCGCCTGAGCGCCTTTGACCGCCTTCGCGAGCGCACGCCTCGCATCGCCGGCGACCGGCGGCGTGAACAGGTTGCCCTCTCCCGAATCAACCCTTACGAGCTGCTGGCGAGGCGCGTGAGCGCTCCCGGCCAATAGCCGCGTCTTCGTCGGCGTCACCCACCCTTTCGCCCTGACGATGAAGGAAGAATCAATTCCCTCCTTCTCGAAGATTGAAACGAGCGCGTCCCCTTCCCTGTCCCTGCCCGCGATTCCAACCGGGATCACTTCGGCGCCGAGGGCCTTTAGGTTGAGCACGGTGTTCGCCGCGCAGCCGCCCATGAGCTTCGTCTCTTCAAGCCTGACGACGGGGACGGGCGCCTCCCTGGACATTCTTTGCACCGCGCCGTACCAGTAACGGTCCAGGACGAGGTCCCCCGCCACGGCAACCCTGCGGCCCGAGAAACGGCTGACGATCCGGGCCAGGCCACGCCATTCGCCTCGCATCTAGAGCCCCTCCTTTTCAAATATCCACCTCGATGCCGCGTAAACATCGGGAACTATCGCGTGAGGCTCGCAGCGCCAGCCGGCACGCTGGTGGGCAAGCTCGCCCAAGCCGTAGCCGGTCGTCACTAGGATCCCTTTCGCCCCGCCCGCCTTGGCGAAGTAAACGTCGCTGATCTTGTCCCCGATGACGTAGGAGCGGGAAAGGTCAAGCCCGAACTCTTTCGCGCCGCGCAGAAGCATTCCAGGCTTGGGCTTGCGGCAGTCGCAATCGGCCCTGTAAGGCGGCTCGCCCGCGGCCGGATGGTGCGGACAATAATAGACGGCGTCGAGCCTCGCGCCCAAGGCGCCAAGCATCGAGCCGAGCTTTTCGAGCGCGGCCTTGACGAGATGCTCGTCAAAGTAGCCCCTGGCGACTCCTGCTTGGTTCGTAGCCAGGATGACGGGCACGCCTACGTCGTTGAGAAGGCGTATTCCTTCGGCCGCCCCGGGAATAAGGTTGAGGCGGGAGAGATGGTTGACGTAACCGACCTCCTCGGTGACGGTCCCGTCCCTGTCGAGGAATACGGCCCAGTTGTGGTTGAAGCGGCGAGCAGCCATTTTCATCTCCGTCGTCATGACAACTCACGCGAGAAAGAGGGCCGCCTGCCAGGCGGAACCTCCGTCATTCGTCAGGCCCGTCGGGCCTCGTGCGCCAGCGGCGGTGCATCCAGAACCAGGCTCCCGGGCAGGCGCGTATGGCATCTTCGAGCCTTTTCGTGGCTTCGGCCGTCACGGCGAGCGCGTCCGCGTCGCGGTCGCCACTTTCCGGAAGAGGGACGGGCGGCCCGTAAACCACGCGGTATCCCCCGCCATCGGTTGGAGTGGCGAAGACCGGCAGCACCGTAACGCCCCGCCTCGCGGCAAGCGATCCCAGAACGGGAGTCGTCGCCGCCGGCCTCGAAAAGAAGTCAACGAAGAGGTGGCCGGGCTCGCCCATGTTCTGGTCTATGATGAAGGCGATGCCGCGCCCCTCCTTGAGCCCCTTCAGTATTTCCCTAGCCGCGTTGTGTTTGTGGACGACCCTGTTGCCGGTGCTCTCCCTGAGCTTGGCAAGATACTCCTCCAGGTACGGATTATCGAGAGGCCTCGTCACCATCCAGAGGGGATGGCCCAAGGCCGCCTGGAGGTGCGCCACCCATTCCCAGTTGCCGAAGTGGCCGGAGACGA
>DAHXMK010000222.1 GCA_027365515.1 Candidatus Aminicenantota bacterium | reverse complement strand
CACGTGGCGCGCAGGACCGTCGAGCCAAACGGGACGTTGTAATAAAAGTTGGACGCTAGAAGGGAGACGTGAGTAGTGAGTAGTGAGAGGTGCGTCGTGGCGAAACGGCTCTCTTTTGCCTCTCCCTGCCCCCGCTCCCCGCTTCGCCTTCTCTCTTCCAACTTGCGCCAATCGGGGGTATTCTTACGCCATGGCGACGGTGCTCGTGGTTGACGACGAAGCGGCGATCAGGCAGGCGGTTCGGGCCATGCTCGAAAGGCGTGGCTACGACGTTACCGAGGCGGCCACCGCCGAAGAGGGGATCGCGGCGCTGCGCAGTTCCGCCCCCGCGGAGGCCGCGCTTGTTGATCTTCGCCTTCCGGACAAGGACGGCATGGCGGTTCTTGAGGAGGCAAGGAAGCTCGGCGGGAGGACCGAAGTGGTCGTCATTTCGGGCCACGGGACGATTCAGGCGGCCGTCGGAGCGGTGAGGGCCGGGGCTTTCGACTTTCTCGAAAAGCCGCTCGACCGGGAGAGGCTGCTGATCACCGTCAGAAACGCGGTCAGGGCGGCCCTTCGCCAGGCCAACGGCCAGGAAGCGGGACTGATCGCCACTTCGGAGGCGATGAAAACACTTCTCTCGGCGGCGGCGCGGTTCGCGGCGTCGTCGGCGCCGATCCTGATAAACGGGGAGACTGGGACCGGCAAGGAGGTCCTGGCCAGATGGGTCCACGCGAAGAGCCCGCGAAGCGCCGGGCCGTTCGTGGCGCTCAACTGCGCCGCGATGCCGGAGAGCCTCGCCGAGTCCGAGCTATTCGGCCACGTCAAAGGGGCATACACCGACGCGCAGTCATCTCGCAAGGGAAAATTCCAAGTGGCCGGCGGGGGCACTCTTTTTCTCGACGAGATCGGCGACCTGCCTCTGGGCGTCCAGGCGAAGCTGCTCCGCGTCCTCGAAGAGGGCGCGGTGACGCCTGTCGGAGCGGATTCGCAGGTGGAGATTGACGCTAGAGTGCTTGCCGCGTCGCACCGCGACCTGAAGGACCTCGTCGCGAGAGGCGTTTTCAGGGAGGACCTCTATTTCAGGATAGCAGGCATCAAGCTCGACGTTCCGCCTTTGAGAGAGCGGCGCGAGGAGATAGAACCTCTTGCCCAGCATTTTCTCGCGGAAGTGTTCGCGCGCCAGGGATGGCCCGCGGCCGAGATGGCTCGCCCGTTTGCCGACGCGCTCTCGCGTTACCAGTGGCCCGGGAACGTGCGCCAGCTTAGATGGGCGGTCGAGCGCGCCGCGCTGTTGTCAGGCCCCGCGGCCCCTGGCCTGGAGCATCTTCCCGAAGAGGTCGTCGCCTCATCCGGCCGTGTAGGCTCCGGAACGCTTCAATCAACCAGGTTGGAATCGGAAAGGCGCGCCATCGCCCAGGCGCTCGAACGAATGCACGGAAACGTCGCCAGAACGGCGAAGGCGCTCGGCCTGAGCCGGTCGAGACTCTATGAGAAGCTTGATGAATTCGGGATGAAGCCGGGCCAATTCAGAAAGAACACGGATGAAAGGTGACCTGCGGCGCTCAGCCGGCCGCCGAGCGGCTCACTTCTTCTCGACCGCCGCTTCGATTCGAGCGAGGCGGGCGCTCATCTCTTCCATGAGCCTGTTCATCTCGTCGAGTCTTTCGTTGACGCCAGTGAAATAGGAGCCCAAGCCGTCGAGGGCTTCCACTTCCCGCGCCAGTTCCGGAAACGCTCCCGGCGCGCCGGCCCCCGAGCCCTCTTCCTCCTTGGCCGGGTCCGGGTAGAGCCGCTCAATTGACTCGGCGATGCTCGACTGAGGCGCCACCATTGGAGAGACGCGGAGCCCCGTCTCCTGCTCTATCTGCTCGATCACGTCAACGTCCAGGGGGTCAACCATCGCCACGTGGAGGACGTTTTCCTGCAACCGCACGGGGATGGCGTGGAACTGGAGCGCCTGAAGGCGCGAGAAGCTTTTGAGCACGCGCGATGGGATTTCGAGGCTGTTGAGCGACACGCACGGCATGTCAAGCTGCCTCGACAGAAATGCCGTGAGGACGTTCTCGTCAATGAAGTGCAGGGCCAGGAGCGTCGAGCCGAACTTCGTCCCCCACCGCTTCTGCTCTTCGAGCGCGATCTTCAACTGGACCTCGTCTATCAGGTTGGCCTCGACCAGCAGGTCCCCCAGCTTTGGCTTTGACATCTCTCCCGCCTCCGCCTATTACTATACGCAATGGCTGTGTGAAAAGGAAGAGGGCGTGGATCAGGTTTGTAAGTTCATAGGTTTTTAAGTTGATGAGATAGACCGGCAAATTCTCATCCACCTATTAACCTCCGCTATACCCTTCGGCCCGTTTCTCTGGTAAAGTCCTCGCATGGAGTTCGAGGGCGCCACGGGGCGCAAGCTGGAAAAGGTGCTTCTTCACAGGACCGGCAGAGCCATCGCCGACTTCGGCCTCCTTCGCGAGGGAGACAGGGTCGCGGTCGGGCTCTCGGGGGGGAAAGATTCTTTCAGCCTCACGCTCCTTCTGGACCAGTTGAGGAGAAAGGCGCCCGTGAGATTCGAGATGGTGGCGCTCACCGCTCATAACGGGAGCGACCTGTTCCAGAGCGGCTTGATCTCCGATTTTCTCAGGCGCCGCGAGATTCCATACAAGATAGAGATGACCGACATCTCCCGCATCGTCCCGGAGAAGCTCAGGCCCGGCACGCCCCCGTGCTCGCTTTGCGCGAGGCTAAGGAGGGGCGCGCTCTACGGCGCGGCGGAGAAGCTCGGCTGCAACAAGCTGGCGCTCGGACACCACCTCGACGACATTATCGAGACGCTCCTCATGAACCTTTTCTTTGAAGGGGCGCTGAAGGCGATGCCGCCCAAGCTCCTCGCCGAGAACGGGCGCGTCACCGTGATCAGGCCGCTGGCCTACGTCCCCGAAGCGATGCTCGCCCAGTACGCGGCCGAGCAAGGGGCTCCGGTCGTTGACTGCGGCTGCTTCCTGTGCGGCGCGAAGGAAAGCGAAAGGCGCCGGATGAAGGAGCTCGTCTCTACGGTTTCGGCGAGGTACCCAAAGGCGCGAAGAGCCGCCCTCAGGGCGCTGATGAACGTCGAGCCGCGCTTTCTGCTCGACGCCAAGATGCACGATTTCGGCAAGGAGGAAGCCTTGTCCGGAAGAGTTGAAGGCCGCCAAGGAAGACAACCGGAAAGGCAAGAAGGCACGATATGAAGCGACCAAAAGGAGGATCGCATGACTAGGCGCTTGTTGCTCGTGGCAATCTTCGTCTGCGCCGCCGCTCTGCCTCTGAGCGCGGAATTTTTCAGCAAGAGGTACGACTTCGTTCAGGAGAGATGGATAAAGCTTGACCAAGCCGTCGGCTCCGTCACGGTCCAGGATGTCCAGTTCGAATTCCCGAGCTACATCGGCCCCAAGAAGCTTGAAATAAAAGGGCGCAACACCGCCGTCGTCAACGTCAAGAACTACGGCACCGCGGCAATGCGTATCCACGTCGCCGTCGCGCTATTTGACGCCGACAACAACCTGGTCGCCTGCGGCACGACCGGCAGCAAGCTCGGTTCGACGAAGCCCGGCGAGGAAGAGAGCTTCTTCGTCAATTTCGATTACGTGAAGAGCAGGCTGTCGTCGGCGAAGTACTTCTATTTGACGGTGGAGACCGAGCCGCCGTTCTGAGGCTCCCATTCCACCCTCTCTATCACGCCGCCGGCGTTGACGGAGAGGAACGGCCCGATTCCACGAAACTGCGGCGCGAAGTGGACCTGGAGCCCGGCCGCGGCGACGGTCTTGTCCTCGTGGAAATGGCCCACGACGGCCGTGGAACACCCGTCGGCCTTGACGCCATTGGCCCAGCGCTCTAACTCGGGGAGCGGCGAGTAATCCTTGTAAGCGCGGTTGGTCGGCTCAAGCGCCTTCTCGGCGCGCCTCGCAAGCGACGCCTGCCACTTGCCGGGCAGGGCCGCCACCACTCGCTTCACTGCTTCCGAACGGGAAAAAACGCGCCACCTTTGGTAATTGTGGTCGGAGGTGTTGATAAGGTCCCCGTGTTCGAACCTGATTCTGCCCACTGTTGGGATGGCCAGGTCCCAGCGCTCCCCGGCGAAGCTGAATGGGCGCGGGTCGAGCGACTCCACGAAGTAGTCCCTGTTTCCTATGATGAAAATGACCTCTCGGCCTGCCTCCTTTATCGCGCGAAGATCTTCGAGAACGTCCGTTTGGTAAGGCGCAAGCGCGCCCGGCAGCGCTATCCACGACGCGAACAGGTCGCCGAGAATAACCAGCGTCCCCGGCCCTTCGGACGAAAACCCGCCGAGGAATCGCTTGAACAGGCCTAGCACCGGGTCGTCCCGCGTCAAGTGCGGGTCCGCAACGCACCAGGCCAATTCTCTCTTGGCGGCCGAGCCGCCGCGCGCCGCTTCGTCCATCCTGGTATAGCTTACCACACAGGCATCAATGCGGGCGGTCCATCTGCTTTGGGACAATCAGACCCGTGAGGCTTGACATTCCACCTTCCCGAAGCTAGATTCAAAGTGCGGGGCAGTTCAATGAATCGCTCTTTATAAGGATGGCCGATGGCGTTCGGTTCAAACGAAACAGACAGGCAGGAGGGATGCGGCGCGACGCGGGAGGCGGCTCGTGTTGGAGAGAGAACGCACTGGGACCAAGCCATACCGCCCTTCCATGATGGATATGCGCTTTTTCTTGACGTGGATGGCACGCTGCTTGATTTTTCCGAGAGGCCGGAAGAAAGCAAGCCACGGTCCGGGCT
>DAHXMK010000207.1 GCA_027365515.1 Candidatus Aminicenantota bacterium | reverse complement strand
CGGGGCCTCGCTCTCCAAGGAGGAGCTGAGCTACAGGAGGGCGGACTTCCATCCATTCATCGAGTGGCCCGTGCGAACGGTGCCGTGGCTCGACATCAGCCCACGCCTCGAACTGAGGGCCACCGGCTACAGCAAGAGCCTCGACCTGGCTGACAGCCAGTACGACGGCGACACGATCTGGCGCAGGTACGCCTCTTTCACGCTGGACATTTCGGGGCCAAGGTTTTACCGGAAATACAGCCGCTCCAAGCACGTCATAGAGCCGTTCGTCTCCTTCAACTACGTTACGGCCGACGACAGGACGAAGGAGATTCCATACTTCGACGTGGTTGACCAGGTTCTTCTGGACCAGGACCTTCTCAGATACGGCATCCGAAACCGCCTCTACGCGAAGAGCGGGCGGATGCTTCTGGACAGCGAGCTCTACCAGTCCAGAAGCGGGCGCAATCCGCTGTCGGTTCAAGGGAGCCGTTCGTCCCAGTACTCACCGTGGAACCTCTCCCTTCGGGCGTGGCCGGCAAAGAGTTTCAGCGCTGACCTGAGGCTCAGGTACAGCATCCTCTACCGCCAGTTCGACACCGAATCGCTTTCGGTCAACGCCTCGACCAAGGACCATAGCCAGTCGGTCACGCTGAGTTACTTGCGAACGAAAATCCTTGGGAGCGACCCGACGCTCGTCACCGCCGTGCTGCCGGCCACGAGGGAAATTCAGTTGTTCGGCGCGCTGAAGCTGTGGGGCGACAAGATCACCGCCAACCCATACCTTTCAAGGGACCTCGAAAACAAGATTTGGCGCGACCAGCGCCTCATCTTCTGGTATCACGGCTCGTGCTACGCGCTGGGCTTCGAGGCGGGACGGCGCCAGATCGGCACCTTCAGGGACACCGAGGTCAGGTTCCTCGTGAGCCTCAAGAACGTCGGCAACGTGGTTGACCTGTCCGCCGGCAACGCTCCGGTTTACCATTAGGAGAATATGTTGCGCCGGCTTCTTTTCGCCACGAACAACCCGGGGAAGCAACGCGAGATCAGGCGGATTCTCGACGGGCTTCCTTTCGAGGTGGTCTTTCCGGCCGACATCGGCCTCGCCCTAGACCCGGAAGAGAGCGGGCGGACCTTCGAGGAAAACGCATTTTTGAAGGCCGAGGCCTTCGCGTCGGCCGCGCCCGGGCTCATGGTCGCGGCCGAAGATTCAGGGCTAGTCGTGCCGGCGCTTGGCGGCGAACCTGGCGTGCATTCGGCCAGGTACGGCGGAACGCGGGACAACGAGGCCCATAACGCGATGCTTGTCGAGAAGATGAAAGGCTTGGGAGAGGGCGAGCGGAACGCATACTACGAGGCGGTCGTGGCCCTCATATCCGAAACGGGAGAGCGGCTGGCCGTATCTGGAAGGGTTCACGGCGAAATCGCGCGCGAGCCGAAGGGCTCCGGCGGCTTCGGCTACGACCCGATATTTTTTTCAAGAGAGCTGGGATGCACCTTCGGGGAAGCCCCGGCTGAAGAGAAAGACCGCCTGAGCCACAGGGGCAAGGCGCTGCGCGCTTTGAGGCGCGCGCTGGAGGCGCTGGCGTGAAGCGCTCCGTGGAGGCGTTCAAACGCCACCTCGTCAACGAAGAGCAGGTGTCGCCGCACACCGCGAGGGCCTACCTTTCCG
>DAHXMK010000171.1 GCA_027365515.1 Candidatus Aminicenantota bacterium | reverse complement strand
ACGGCAACGCTTTCCTCGATTTCGCCGCGGGAATCGCCGTCGTCTCGACGGGCCACTGCCATCCGGAAGTCGTGGCGGCCATCAAGGACCAGGCCGACCGCCTGATCCATATTAGCGGCACCGACTTCTATTACACCGCGCAGGTGGAGGCGGCGGAGAGCGTTGCCGCGCTGGTGCCTGGAAAAGGGACGAAAAGAGTCTTCTTCGGCAACTCGGGCGCTGAGGCGATCGAGTGCGCCATAAAGCTTGCCAAGTACGCCACCGGCCGCAAGAGGTTCATGGCCTTCTACGGCGCCTTCCACGGCCGAACGACTGGCGCACTGGCGCTGACGGCCTCTAAGGCCGGCCAGAAGGAGCACTTCTTCCCGATGATGGACGGGGTGACGCACGTTCCGTACGCCTACTGCTACCGCTGCCCTTACGGCCAGACTTACGGCAAGTGCAAGCTGGAATGCCTCTCCTTCATAACGGAGACGGTTTTCAAGACCCTCGTGCCGCCCTCGGAGGTCGCGGCCTTTTTCGTCGAGCCGATTCAGGGCGAGGGAGGCTACGTCCCGGCGCCGCCGGAGTTTTTGCAGGGGCTCAGGAAAATCTGCGACAAGCACGGGATTCTCATGGTCGCCGACGAAGTGCAGTCCGGCGTGGGGCGAACGGGGAAATTCCTTGCGATCGAACATTCCGGCGTCAACGCCGACATTGTCTGCCTGGCGAAGGGCATCGCATCCGGCCTGCCGCTTTCGGCCTGCGTGGCATCAGAAGAGATAATGAACTGGAAGCCGGGAAGCCACGCCTCGACCTTCGGCGGAAACCCGATCTCAACGGCCGCCGCCAGAGCGACTCTGCGCCTTGTCAAAGAACAGCTCATGGCGAACGCCGAAAGCCAGGGCGAGTTCATCATGGGCGGGCTCAAGGCAATGATGTCGAAGTATGACGTCATCGGCGACGTCCGCGGTAAGGGCCTGATGATAGGCGTCGAGCTCGTGAAGGACCGCACGAGCAAAGAACGCTTCCCCGAGCTGCGTGACGCCATCGAAACATGCTGCTTTGAGAACGGCGTGCTGACGCTGGGAGCCGGGCCGAATACGCTCCGAATCTGCCCGCCTCTCGTGATTGACAGGGCGCAGGCCAGCCATTTCCTGTCCGTCTTCGAAAAGGCTCTGCAGGCGTCGCTCAAAAAGCTGGGTTATAAAGGATTTCCGTTCTGATCGCGGGAACTTCCGTCGGCGCTGGCCTTACTTATTCTCGGAGATAGGCCGGCCTGGAAACGCCGACTCTTCCACCGTGTCCTTCGTTCTCTTGGCGCGGTAGAGGGCGGCGTCCACGCTGCGTATCACGTCATCCAACGGGACCGGCGAAGCCTTGCTGGTGAAGGCCAGAAGGCCGACGCTAACCGTAGTTTTGGCGGGGCCTTGCGGCATCGGGCGCTCCATCTTTCTCACGGCCTCCGCCAGCCGCTTAGCCACTTTCAATGCTTGATCTCGGTCGGCGCCGGGCAGCAGAATCGCGAACTCGTCTCCGCCGTAACGGCAGGCGAGGTCTCCCGCCCTGCACATATCCCCGATAAGCTTGCCGAGCGCCTCCAAATATTCGTCACCAGCGACGTGCCCGAACTTGTCGTTGATGGCCTTGAAGTCATCGCAGTCAAGAAACAGAAGGCCGAACGGCGTGCCTTCGTGGATGGAAGCGGCCAGCCTCTCTTCAAAAAAGCTCTTGTTATAAAGCCTTGTGAGGGAATCCTCGGTGGCCCGCTTATAGAGGCGCGCCGCGGCCACCGCCGTGACGACCTGCTGGCATACCGATAGAAAAAGCTCCATCTGAAAAGGGGCGTAAGCGTTGGGTTGCTCGCTCTGGACCGAAAGGACGCCTATCACCCTTTCATGCGCCGTAAGGGGCGCCATCATGATGGACCGCACCCGGTGCCTTGGGTCGCCTTCACGGCGAACCATCTTGTCCCAGGGCTCGTCTTTCAATATGTCGCTGATGAAAAGATGCTGGCCGGTCCGCATGACGTGGCCGGTGAGCCCGTTGGAAAGGCTGGCCGGCCCGAGCTGGAGAACCTTCCCCTTA
>DAHXMK010000139.1 GCA_027365515.1 Candidatus Aminicenantota bacterium | reverse complement strand
ATGACCCAGAGGAAGGCGTAGCCGATCACTTCGGAGGAAGGAAGCTCAGCGATGAAGGCCGCGCAGAAAGGGTTCTGGTGAAGCTCGAAAGCGAGCGCCTCGAACGACCACGGGTTCGGAAACGTGGCCGCTTCTATGTCGCTTACGACACGAAGGTCGTCCTGGCACATGGGCCTTATGGTCGCCTCGCGGGATCGCTTGAGAGAAATAGCCATCATGGCTCCACACGTCAGGGCAGCGGCGCCCCGGTGATTCTTTCGTAGGCCTCGCGGTACTTTTCGGTGGTCTTGGCCACGACGTCAGGCGGCAAGGCCGGAACGGGCGGCTCTTTGTTCCATTTGATCGAGAGGAGATAATCCCTCACGAACTGCTTGTCGAACGAGGGTTGCGCCTTGCCGGGCTCGTATTCGCTCTTGGGCCAGAACCGGCTTGAATCGGGAGTGATGACTTCGTCGCAGAGAATCAGGCCGCCATCAATCAGGCCGAACTCGAACTTCGTGTCGGCGATGATGATTCCCCTGGCGAGCGCGTAGTCGGCGGCGAAGGAATAGAGCGACAGGGCGGTCTCTTTCACCTTCGCGGCAAGGGGGCCGCCCAGGAGCGAGGACATTTCGTCAAAGCCGATGTTCTGGTCGTGGCCGGTCTCGGCCTTCGTGGATGGCGTGAAAATCGGTTCCGGCAGCTTGTCGCTCTCTTTCAAACCTTTGGGCAGAACGATCCCGCAGACCGCGCCGCTCTTCTTGTAGTCGCTCCAACCAGAGCCTGAGAGATAGCCGCGGACGATGCATTCAACGGGCAGCATCTTCGCTTTCTTGGCCAGCGTAAATCGCCCGTCGAGGATGGAGGCGTGATGGCGCAAGCTGGCCGGCAGTCCGTTCGTCTGCGTCGTCACCATGTGGTTCTTGACGATGTGGCGGGTCTTATCGAGCCAAAATGCGGTCAAGAGATTCAGGACGCGCCCCTTGTCCGGGATCCCGTTTGGCAAAACGTGGTCAAAGGCCGACAGCCTGTCCGTCACGACGATAAGAAGTTCCTCGCCGAGATCGTAGATGTCGCGGACTTTTCCTCTGGAAACGAGCTTCGCTTCGCTGAAATCTGTCGTGGTTACTATCGGTCGCATTTGCGCTCCTTTTTCAAAACGCGGAAAGGCGGTCGCCCGCCCATCGTATTCCCGTCTCTAATGAGTGGCCGTAGACCCGCTTGGCCGAATCATCGGCCGGGGCGGGGCCGAAAGGCACATGATGGTTACAAGGCGCCCCTCGCGCTGAACCGCTATTCCTTTGACGCCGGCGATGGCGCTAACGAACCGCGCGGCGTCGCTTTCTTTCTCCCATCGCGTCACCCAAAGGAAAGCGGTTGCGCCGTTGGCCTCATCGAAAACGGAAAAAGCGTCTCCGGCCCATCCGCCGGCCGCTTGTTCGGCCTCGCCAGCCGGGACTCCCCATGATTTAAGAACGAGGCGCGCGTCGAATTCCCCCCATACTCCTCCGAATATCTTCTTTGCTG
>DAHXMK010000109.1 GCA_027365515.1 Candidatus Aminicenantota bacterium | reverse complement strand
GGCGTAGGAAGGTTCCTGGAAGCGGTCCGGTACAAGATCGGCCACCATGTCGCTGAAGTCCGTCGCACGATAAAGCGGAGCGCCCCTCCGCTGCGCCTCGTACACCTTCTCGGCCGCGGAATTGTAATCGGGATGCATGGGATATGGCGCGCGCTCCGGCAGGCGATGACGATATCCGCGGGATAGAAGACATTCCCTTGGAGGAGCTTGCGATCGCGCTGCGCCAATCATCGGGCGACGAGGTTGAGACGGTGCGCTACTTTGGCGTAAGGCGGTTGACCGCCCACGCACGTGAGAGGCTTAGGAGGGCAGCTGGTGCCGTCGGATAGGGGTGGCGCTCCTTATGAGCTGTGCACCGGCGTGGCATGCGCTGGTCAGCGCTGGGGGCAGCTTGCTCCTTAGAGGCCAATCAGTGGCTTGAGTGTGAATGCTGAGCTAAATATGACTCCGCCCGCCGAGATGTGAGCCTGTTTCCCTCGCGCCCTCCCTCGGGCCGCCAAGGTGGAAGACGCTTCCTATGGTTCAGCGTCGGCGGATTTGTTCTCCTTTTAAAAACCGACAAGCGCCCGAAATCCAGGGAGGGCGGTCAAGGTCTGAGCCAACTCCTTGATTTGACAGAGAGTTCTTGAGGGAGCCCATCGTGAGGGACATTTTGACGGCCAATTTCCTCATCGGTTCCAATTGACTTCGTTAGTCAGCCCTGCAGCGCCGGTAGTGTAGAACTTACGCCCCCGCAATGCCCATGTTCATTCTGCCCTAACGTGGACTAAGCCGCCGGCACAAGGTCACGTGTCACGAAGGGTGGCGACGTCAGGATGAGGACACATCCTCCAGGGATTTCACCCGCACCGGCGCGCGGTTGGGCAGGCGGACGATCACCTCCAGCTCGCCACCAATGGCTTCGACATAACTACGCAAAGTCGACAGATACATGTCGGTCTGCTTTTCGATCTTGGACACGGCCGGCTGACTGATCTTGAGGGTCTTGGCGATCTTGGCCTGCGACTTCGCCGAAATCCGCCGCAGCGCCTTCAGCGATTCGACCTCATTGACCAGCTCTTCAAACCGCTTATCCAGCGCCGTGCGCCGCTTGGCGGGCAGGGCGTCCAACACGTCTTTCAGAGGTACCGGCATCCTTTCATCCAATCCGCCCAAGATGGGCCTTGTATCGAGCGTCGGCCGTCGCGATCAACCGTTTGTAGAACCGCGCCTGACTGACCCCGCTCTTATTGCCGGCCACCAGCAAGATCGCCTTGCGCTTCGGATCAAAAGCAAAGGCGACACGCCAGACACCATCCTCGGCCCGGAAGCGCAGTTCCTTCATGTTGGCGAATTGCGAACCGCCCAGCGTGTCCACATGTGGGCGGCCAAAATTCGTCCTGCGCGGCTTCCGTCAGCGCCAGCCCCAGTCGGCGCTGCGCAAAAACTGTCTGCGACAATGGAATGCGCTGCCGGGGCTCGTTTCCTTAAGGAGGAACTCCATACCGATCCGCAGCGAATCAATCGCGCTTTCGTAGATCGCGTTGAAGATTTCATCCTTCGAGGCTGCTTGGCTGCTCATGTGTCCATCAAAAACGTTACCATCACGCCAGCCAGCTTTATGGCGAGGTGCGCAGATTGCGCGGTCGGTCGCATCGGTTTTCCGCCTTGAAGGACGCCATGACAACTATCTTCTGCTTCGTTCGCGCGGCTCATACGGCCTTTTCCAACTCTCTCCCGCCGTCAACTTGATGCCGTCCGGCTGATAGCCATCTGACATGAACACATCTCGCTGCTCAATCGCCAAATGTTTTGCTTGCGACCACTGGCCTTGCTGAAGCAGGTGCAAGACTTTGGGATGAATTTCGACCTTCACGTCCGCCTGTTCGCGCTCGGCAACCATCGGTTCTGAACCGGTATCCGAGGCAAGACTCAGAGCCGGTTCATAGTAGTAGCGCCATTCTGCCTCTGGTCCTGGCAATTCGATGGCGTCCCTTGAGTCCGGCTCCGGGTCGCGCCAGTAGAACTCAAGCACGTTCGACCGAAAGAACGCGAATGAACCGACTTGCAAAGAGCAATTGCGCCCATTGACCGAAACAAGCCTCTGCGCCTGAGCTTTGGCCTTTGACTTGTCGGTCGATGAAGGAACGGACGAACGGCCCTTGCTTTCGAAGGCATTCCAGTTACCGTGGTTGTCTTCGCCTACAAGATCGGGACGCGAACGCCCAAGAGTGACTGGGTTCAGGACGGGACGAAAAACGTCCAGATGCAGAAGCCAAGGTGTAACCAACAGGCGCGAAGCGAACAGCTTGCAAAGGGTCATGCCCAAGAAATAGCTCACCATCCCCTTCTCGGTTGGATCGAGTGCGGAGAAGGCATCCGTCCTGCAAAGGTATCCGTTCCAATCTTGCTCAACGGCCATTCGAACCAACGCCAATCGGAAGATGGCTTCGTGAAACGACGGCTCACCGTAACGGAAGACATGATAGGTGCTCGGGCGCCCAATTGTGATCGCCGCCCACAGAAGCTCGTTCCACGAGGTAGAGAGGGTGCCGGATCGAAACGAATAGGCCGCTGGGAACGCACGACTGCTATAGTCGATGCGCAGCGTCATTCCGCCGCCTCCAGTTCGCGCGCGTTGGCCGGCGCGAGCGCCTCGGCGAGGAGGGCTTCGAGCAGACGGCGGCGGGTGTCGTCGGCGGCGGCGAGGCTTGCTTCCAGCAGGTCGCACAGCGCCATCAGCTCATC
>DAHXMK010000091.1 GCA_027365515.1 Candidatus Aminicenantota bacterium | reverse complement strand
GCAACGAGATAGGCGAGCTCGGGCAGGCATTCAACCTCATGGCCGACGAGATTCAATCCTATATCGAAAAGGTCGAGGCGGCGGCCGCCGAGAATAAGACGCTCTTCATGTCGAGCATCAGAGCCATCGCGAACGCCATTGACGCGAAGGACCCGTACACGCGCGGCCATTCCGAGCGCGTCTCGGCCTACACCATGATCGTGGCCACCCAGATGAAGCTAGACGAAAAGGCGCTCAGGGTCGCCGAAATCGCTTCCCTCCTGCACGACGTGGGCAAAATCGGCATCGAGGACAAGATTCTCAGAAAGCCTGGCGCATTGACCAACGAGGAATTCGCCGTGATGAAGACCCATCCGGCTAAGGGGGCCGACATTCTCGGCTCGATCTCTCAGATGAGCGCGATGATTCCCGGCATCAAGCATCACCACGAACGGTGGGGCGGCGGCGGGTACCCCGACAGCCTCCGCGGAGAGGCCATCCCGCTGTTGGCGCGCATCATAGGCGTGGCCGACGCCTTCGACGCGATGACGACCAAGCGCCCTTACCAGAGGGCGATGACGTTTCAGGCTGCGGCGGCGCGCATCAACGAACTGACCGGCTCCGTTTACGAGCCCGGCGTGGTGGAAGCCTTCAACCGCGCAGTCAGCGCCAACGCTTTCGCTTCTTATCAGACGAAGGTCAGGGAGTCGAAACTGGCGTAGCCGAGCCCTGAGAGCCGGCCTGCCGCTTCGGGAATTCCACCAGGACGTTGGAGCCGGGCTCCATGCTCTCGATGTGGATCGCGCCGCCGTATTTGCTCAACACTTCCCGCACAAGAAAGAGCCCAAGGCCCAAGCCGGGTTGCTTGAAGAAGGCCACCTTTGCGTCTTGCTGGCTGTTGCCCTCCATCAGGCGCTCCCGCTGATCCTTGGGGAATCCCGGCCCGTAGTCCCTGACGGCGTAAATGACCTTCTCGGGGTCGTCGAGAAGATATACCTTCACCCTCGTCCCTTCCGGTGAGAACTTCACGGCGTTGTCTAGCACCTGGTGGAAAAGCACCCGCGCGTCCTCCTTGTTGACTGGGACGACCAGCGAGCCCTTCTCCTTTTGGACCTGAAGCTGGATAAGCTTGGCGTTCGCCCTCGGCCTCAGCCCCTCGAGCACTTCATCCAGGATTGGCGAGATGTCGCAAGGCTCGCCCCTCGCCTGCTCCTTCACCTTGGAGAATGAGAGCAGGTCGGTGATGAGCCCCTCCAGCCGGACCGACTCGTCCAATATGACCTTCAAGTATTCGGGCCCCCGAGCCGCAAGCTGCTCCGGGTGGCGCGCGAGCAGGTCGGCGTACGATCGGATGTTGGTTAGTGGCGTGCGCATCTCGTGCGAGATGCTGTTGAGGAAGGCCCGCTTGATCTGGTCCAGCTCCTTCAGCTTTTCAAGCGCGGCCGCCAGCTCGGCCGTCCGCTCGACGACGCGCTGCTCAAGGCTCTCGTTGGCCGAGGCGAGCCTGGCCGCCAGATCTATGGCTTGCAGCCTCGGCGTGACGAGCTTTTCGAGCAGGCCGGCGAAGCGGAGCTCCTCCTCGGTGAACGGTTTCTGGGCCGGGGCGTAAAGAATGAGGTGGCCTTTCGATTCCCCCGGCGAGTTCATGGTGATGGCGAGCGCCTCCTCGAGCGGAACCGGCAGCTTGAGGCCGATGTTCCCGAGCCTCTCGGAGAGGCGGTCGAGGCGGGACGTGCCGCCCCCCTGCAAAAGCCCCATCGCCATGTTTCCGATGGCCGGGGCTTCGGCGTTCCAGAGAGGATCCTTTGGAAGCGGTCCTGTTGACAACGGTCGCGGCTTGCCATGCTCCGTGACGAAAGCGGAGACGACCCACTGCGGCCTGGCCTCCCGGAGCTGCGACGCCACCGCCTCCATCGCGGCCGGGGCGCTCTCGGAGCCGGCCAGCGCCGAGCCGAGCTCGTAAAGGAGCGTCATCTCCTGGAGCCTGGCCTGGTACATGCGCGAAAGGCGCCGCGTTTCCTGGTGCTCCTCCGCGATGTGGGTCGTTGACTGGAGGGCCGCGACGAGCTGTTCCTCTTCCGAGAGCGGCTGGGTGAGCGTGACCTTGGCTTCCAGCGGCTCCGCCTTCGGAGGTGGAGGAGAAGCAGGCCGGCCCCTGCGGGCATCGAGGAACGGAGCAAAAAATCTCCCCACGGCCTCTTCGAGCTGCTCTGCCGTCACTCCCTTCTTGTCGAGTTGGAATTTCTTCGCGAAAGAGGCGACCGACTTGTTGACGACCGACTGGAAAGTCCTGACGACCCCGTCGCCCGACAGCGCGCAAGCCTCCTCCGCCTGCTGTCCGCCGAGCCGCATTGCGGACAGGATGGCTGGAACGGGCGACGCATCGGGTAGGTCCCTCTTGTTGCACTGAACGACCACCGGTATTTCAGCGGCGTTCATCCTGTTGGCCAGCAGATTGGCCTTCATATTTTCGAAGGCGGTGAAATTTTCCTGAAGCCTGTTCGACGCGGAGTCGGCGACGAATACGATCCCGTCGGCGCCCGCGAGCACGACCTTCCTCGTCGTGTTGTAGTGGACCTGCCCCGGGACGGTGTATATCTGAATCCTTATCTGGTAGCCCTGAATTTCGCCCAGCTCGAACGGCAGAAAGTCGAAGAAGAGAGTCCTGTCCTCCGATGTCTTGAGCGAAGTGAGCGCCGACTTGCCCTCCGGATCGGTCAGCTCGTGGAGCGCTTCGATATTGGTGGTCTTGCCGCCCAGAGCCGGGCCGTAATAGACGATCTTGAACTGTATCTCGCGCTCGGCGGCCCGGAATTGAACCATCTCAACTCTCCATGACGAGGCGCGACACGTCGGCGGGCGTGCAGGGCTTTCTGATGACGCCGCTCGCTCCGGCGGCCTTCGCCCTGGCCGAAAGGGATTCGTCATCGCTTCCGGTCAGCAGATAGGCGCGCGGCGGGGGCTCCAGCGGCAACGCTATTATCGCCGCCAGCACCGAGAGGCCGTCCATATCGGGAAGATTTTGGTCGAGTATGCAAACGGCCGGCTTGAACTCGACGGCGGCCTTTATCGCCTCGGAACCTGAAGAAGCCTCAAGGCAGGACGCGCCCTCATCGGTGAGCCCGTCCACCATGATTCGCCGTATCAGCCTGTCATCGTCAACGACGAGGATGCGAATCAAAGCTCCCTCCGCCATTCACATTGCCACGCCGCCATTATACGATAAACCGGCCCCGGAGCAAACGTTACAGGCCGAGACCGGCGGCGCTTTTTTCCAGCGCGCTTTTGACGAAAGTGATGTGCGCTTCGAGATCAACGCCGAGCTCGCTGGCGCCCTGGATAATATCATCGCGGTTCACGCCACGGGCGAAGGACTTGTCCTTGAGCTTCTTCCTGGCGCTCTGAGGCTTCACGCTCGCGATCCTCCTGTCGGGCTGGACGTAGGCGCAGGCGAAAAGGAAGCCGACCAGCTCGTCACAGGCGAAGAGGCTCCTTGCCAGCCTGGTTTCGCGGGGCGTGTTGGTGTAGCTCGCGTGGCCCAGGATAGCGGTGATCATCTCCTCGGGGTAACCGAGGCCTCGGAGGACTTCCGAGCCCTTGACGGGATGATCGGGGGCCTGCGGGAACCTTTCGTAGTCGAAGTCGTGAAGAAGGCCGGTCAGGCCGTAGAGTTCGGCGTCTTCTCCGTTGGATTCGGCCATCGCGCGCATCGCCGCCTCGACGCCAAGCGCGTGGCGTCGAAGCGCCTCGGACTGGGTCCACTCGCACAGTAGCTTCCACGCTCCATCCCTGCCGGGCAACGATCCCATCGCGCGCCTCCACGCTTCAGAGGGCCATTCTCCCCCC
>DAHXMK010000090.1 GCA_027365515.1 Candidatus Aminicenantota bacterium | reverse complement strand
CGCTTGGCGAGCGCCGCGATTTGGGAGGGAGTGCCATCGCCGGGAGGGTCCGCCGCCGGATAGGCGATGAAGCCGACCGGCAGGTCGCGCAGGAGGTCCAATAGGCCGCCGCTGTGGTCGCTGTCCCAGTGGGTGAGAAAGACCCCGGCCACCTGGCGCAGGCCGGCCTCGGCGAGAAAGGGCTCGACGACAGCCCGGCCGGACGTGGGGCCGATATAAATTCCGTTGCCGCAGTCAACCAGAAAACATTCGCCTCCGCTGATGACCGCTTGGCATGAAGCCTGGCCGACGTCTAGGATGACGACGGCGCTTTTCTTGGGGAGATCGAACGGCCTCGGAAAAGCCCAGGCGCAAACCAGCACCGCCCCAACCGCCGCCCAGCCGGCAAGGGCCCGCCGCCCTTTGGCGAGCAGAAGGAGAAGCGCGGCGCAATACAGCAGCAGCCAGCCTGTCCAAGGCACCGGCATGAACGCGGCGCCGTGGCGCATCTCGCCAAGCTCCAGCGGCAGCCAGAGGAAGAGCTTCCCCGAAAGCGAAAGGAGCCAGCCGAGAAGCTGGTGGATGCCGGGCACGAAGGCGCCGCCGCCGAGGTAAACGAGGCCCGTTCCCAGGAGCAGGAACAGAGGCAGCGTCGCGAGCGGCGTCGCCAGGACTCCCGCCCAGGCTAGCCTGTGAAACGTCCATACCAGGAACGGAAGGGTGAAAAGCTGTGCCGCGAAGCCGAGCCACAAAAGTTGAAGCAGCCCGCCGAAGAAACCTTCGCTCTTCAGGAAAGAAGGCATGCGCGAACCGAGAAGAAGCATCCCGAGCGTGGCGGCGTAGGTTAATTGAAAGCCCGCGTCGAAGATCCATTGCGGGTCCCACAGAAGCAGCAGGGCGAGCGAAATGGTCCACGCCCGCAGAGCCGGCTGGGGCCTGTCGGCCATCCTCGCAGCTAGAAATATCGAGGCCATGAAGATCGAGCGGCTGAGCGACGGTATCGCTCCGGCCACCATTCCATAGAGCACGACGACGGCCAGGCACGCCAGGTCCCGCTTGAGCGGAGGGATGCCGGCCAAGTGGGCAAAGAACGAGAGCAGCAATACGAGGAGAGCGACGTGGAGGCCGGAGAGGGCAACGAGGTGGTAGAGCCCCGAGCGCCCGAGGGCTTCCTGCGCCCTCGGATCAAGAAGGCCGCGGTCGCCAAGAAGCGCCGCGAGGACGATGCCCGCCTGACCGCCGGTATCGCGAATGATGTCGCTCTTTATCGCGGCTCGGTATCTTGCGAGAAGCGCCGAGCGCGGAGGCGGCGAGAGCTTGAGCAGGGTCTCGCTCCGGCAGACCCCGCTGAGCGCGATGCCTTCGCGCGAAAGCCTCTCCTCGGCGTCATACTGTCCCGGGTTGGTCGCCCCGCGCGGGGTTTTCAGGATGAGGCTCGCTTCGATTGGGCTCCCTTCAGCCGGCGCCTCCACTGGAAGCGCGGCCCTTACCATCGTCTTGTCGCTGATCCAGAGGCCTTTGTCCATAAACGAGCTGACGCGTATTGCGGCCCTGCATCCATCGGGCGAAGTGGAGCTTGAATCAATTTCTCCACGCACCCAGCGGGCGCCTTGTCCTCCTTCGGATGCGACACTCCTGTACAGAGGCCCCTTGGGGGCGGAGACGAGCCGGAAGCCGCCGAGAAACATTCCGAGCGCCAGGCAGGCCGTCGCTGCGGCTGCTGCGGCGAGGCGGCTTTTTCTTGCCGCAAGCGCCAGCGCGCTGGCGGAGACGGCCGCCGCGATTGACGCGGCGGCGAAGTTCGCCACTCCGAGTCCAACGGCGAATGATATGAAAAGGAGAAGCGAGCGGTTCAGGAGAGGCCGCATGCCGCTAGCGCCGCTTCATAGTTCCTGCGGTCGGCGGCGCCCATCTCGGTGATGGTGATTCCAAGGCCGTGCTCCTTCGGGCCTAAAGGCTCGCAGCGCGTGACGCGCCCGTGGCACTTGACCTTGACCCCGGCGGCTTTGCCTTCCGAAGGCAGCGTGAGCGTCAGGGCGACTTTCGTCTCCGGAGAAACGGAGTGGGGCGAGACTAGGTAAAACCCGCCACGGGCGAGGTTTTCGCCGCGAAGCGGCAGCGAGCGGCGCCCCAGCTGGCATCCTCCAGTGAAGCGCTCTCTGCGGCGCTCCCACGCCCTGCGCTCCTTTGAAAAAAGGAGGACCTGGTCCTTGCCCATTGATTTTGCCCGATACATGGCCGAGTCGGCGCAGGCGAGCAGCTCCTCGGCCTTGGCGGCGTCGGCCGGGTAGGAAGCCACTCCGCCGCTCACCGTAACCAATTTCCCGGGGCGGGCGGCTGGAATCGCCAGCTTTCCAAGCGCGGCCCGGACGCGCTCGGCCACCGCAAGCGCGCCGAATTTGTCGGAGCCGGGCAGGATGAGAGCGAACTCCTCCCCGCCGTACCGAACCGCCAGGTCGCTTTCCCTGATCGCTCCGGTAAGAATTTTGCCGGCCTCCCCGAGGACGTTGTTGCCTTCCTGGTGGCCGAAGTGGTCGTTGTATGCCTTGAAATCGTCAATGTCAAAGAAGACGACGCTCAAGAGCGCGCCGTTGCGCTGCGCCTGCGCCACCTGCCTCGGAAGCTCCTGCTGCATGTAGCGGAAGTTGAAGAGGCCGGTGAGGCCGTCCGTGAGCCTCTCCTCCTCGGCCGCTTTGAACAGTTGGATTTCAAGGACCATCGGGTGGCGAAGTTTTCGGCTTTGAGAGATGAAGTGGTCAGCAAGGGCGACCCTGAAATCCACCGGCCGCCCGAGCGTTCGTTCGAGGTGGGCGTTCTCCTTCTCGACCTCGTTCCAGTGGCGCTTGGCGGCCGCCGGGGAGAATTCCAGCCTGGAAAGCAGCTTTATAAGGCCGGAGTAAACCGAATCGCCGTGAGCGGAGGCGAGCCGATCGAGGGCCGCGCCCATTGCCTTTGAAGAACCCTTGGAATGGGCGACGGCCCTCAGAAGCGTCTCTTCCGTCTTGGCCGCGTGGCTCTTATTTTGCGCCGTCTTTCTTCGCGCCATCTTTCAAGAACTTCGCTTTCTGCTCCTGGTAATATTTTTCTCCGGGCTCTTTTGCTATGGCCTTCTCTTCCGTTTCGACGGCCATTTTCTTGTCGCCCATCTTGAAGTAAACCTCGGCGAGCGTGTCAAGGACGCCGGGGTCGTCGTTGCTGAGAGCCGCGGCCTTCTTCGCCGCTTCGAGGGCTTTCGGCAAGGCTATCCCTCTCTCGGCGAAGGTCCAGGCGTAATCGTTAAGAAAATCCTTCTCGTCGCCGTTGAAGGCCATAACCTTGTCGTAGAGGGATTCAAGCTCCTTGTTCCTGTCCCCCTTCTTGTAAACCCTCGCCAGGGCGCCGAACGCCTCGCGGCCATCGTCTCCCGACTTGGGGTCGGTGGCCAGCGCGAGAAGCTTCTTCTCGCCCTCCTCCGGCTTGGCCTGCAAAAGCGCCAGCCCTTCCGCCAAATCCAAAGGCTGCGCGAACTCCGGCTTTCCGCCGTCCTTGGCCGACCTGGCCTTGGCCACCCAGGCCAAAGTGTTTGCGGCGTCACCCCTGTCAAGGTACTTGTTCGCGATCTTGAGGCAAATCTCGGCGCCCGGCTCTCCGCCGGCGCGAGCCAGGTAGTCGCCGAGGGTGTCAACGCCGTAGAGCGACATGAGGTAACGCTTCATCCAGCCGGAACGGTCCTCGTAGCCGATGATCCTGTCGGTCTCCTCGCCTTTCGCGTCCAGGAGGACAACCGTCGGAATTCCCCTGAGCTTGTACTGCGCCCGAAGCTTCTTTCCTTCCGGCGTGTCGGTGTTGATTCTGTACCAGATGGTTTCCTTGGAAAGCTTCTCCATCATATCTTGCGTAAGGACGTCACGGTCCAGTTTTTGGCAGCCCCCTCACCAATCCGCGTAGAACTTCAGGGTGACGATCTTGTTCTGCTTGGCCGCCGCCTGTACCGCTTCGCCCAAGGTTCCTTGAAACCAGGGCTTTTCGGCCATGATGGCGAGCGGGGCTGCTAGAAGGAAAAAAGCGAGCGCTCTTTTCATGGTGCCTCCCTTAGATTATAGTCTACCACACGGCGCGGATTTCGCGCGATACGGCGGAGCGCCGGGGAAAGTGCCGAGTGGCGAGTGCTGAGGTATGAGTGCTGAGTAACAAGTGCTGAGTGCTGAGTAACAAGTGCTGAGGGGAGAGTGCTGAGTTGAGAGTGCTGAGTGCTGAGGGGATGTACTTGTTATCCTTCACTCAGTCCTCATCACTCAGTCCTCAGTCCTCAGTCCTCAGTCCTCATCGCTCAGTCCTTATACGATAGAAAGGGCCAAACTTGACGACTCGAAGGAAAGTCAAAATAGAAGGCAGGATCAAGCGGCAGGACGGCCTAGCGGTCGCTCACCTCAACAAGGATCCGAGGATGCGCGCCCTCATCAAGCGCGTCGGCCCTCCCCGTTTTCATGAATACTCGACGGAGGACGTTTTCGAGTGCATCCTTGAAGCGATAGTGAGCCAGCAGCTTTCCGGCAAGGTGGCCAAGGTGATCTATGGAAGGCTTGAAGCCTTGTGCGCCGGCGGCGTTCCAACGCCCAAAAAGCTGGCGGGGCTTTCGGACGAGAAGCTTCGCGGCGCGGGCCTGTCGCGGGCCAAAATGGCCGCGGTCAGGGACCTCTGCGGCGCGGTGGCCGGCGGCAGGCTTGACCTCCCTGGCCTCGCGGGAGCACCGGCGGATGAGGTAGAGGAGCAGCTCTGCCAGGTGCGCGGCGTCGGGCCGTGGACGGCCCACATGGTCCTCATTTTCGCTTTGGCCAGTCCCGACGTCTGGCCCTCCGGCGACTTGGGTGTTAGAAAATCGTTGGGAGCGCTTCTCGGCCTTAGTGAGATGCCAACTCCCGCCGAAACGGAGCGCCTCTCCAAGCGGTGGCGCCCCTACCGTTCCTACGCCGCGTGGTACCTCTGGCAAAGCAACGACGGGGGGTGAAAGAAAGTTAGAGAGTTAGAAAGTGAGAGAGCGAGAAGGCAAACGCCAGGCCGCCGCCGCCATTACAACAGATCGTTCAATTGATCGGCAGTAAGCCTGGCGTCTTTGAGGATATGCGCGAGAGTTGACCGTTTGATGGGTTTGTGAGCAGGGACAATGATTCTGAGCAATTCATCTGGCAGATGTTTCTGGAGCCTGATATGGCTTCCTCGCTGTCTTACGATAACGAAGCCCGCTCTTTGCAGCGCCCTGATGACCTGCTCATAGTTGAGGCTGGGGACCTTGGTCATAAGCTGATTTCGAGGAGTTCGGCGCCAGAGTCACAAGGCAGGTCGTCTTCGACCGGCTGAAGATATAGTTCGATGGCTTCCCTGATGTTGCTGAGAGCCTGCTCTTTCGTTTCCCCCTCGCTTATACAGCCTGGCAGCGACGGCACATAGACCGTGTACCCACCCTCACCGCTCGCTTCCAGGACCACTTTTAGCACCATGGCTCACCTCACGATGCGAAATATAACACCCGCCACACCGTAAGGCAACAAAACGCCAGCGCGCGCCGGATGATCTGCCTCATGTGAGTCCTGAGGCAAAGGAGTTAGAGAGTAAGAAAGTGAGAGAGTAAAAAGGCAGGCGCCACGCCGAAATGCGTAGCGTCTAACTTTCTCACTTTCTAACATTCTAACGCTTTTCATGCACCCGCAAATACAAGCTCAACGGCGCCGAACCTTGCTGCAACGCATTCGCGCCTCAAGGGCGACCCCGTTTGGCTGTTTGGTTCGGACGCTTCCAATGCCCCCGAGCCCAGGCCCGAAGGCCCAAGACGGATGCAAAGAAAAAGATTCCAGGTAATGAAAGAAACAAAGGTAAGGCCTCTTAAAACCCGCTTGCCCGATCCATCCCGCCCCTCTCTACATTCGGACGGAAAGCAAAACCATGCCCCTTGACAATGCCGCCTCTATTAGCTGTTAGGCGGCATTCTGTTTCTTCTTGTGGCCTTTATCATAATTCAATGCAACAACTTGCGTTACGATCAATCGCAAGGGATATGAGTCTAGGTGACCATAGCCAGAGCCTTGCCAGACGAAGGGATGGCGACTGTCGCCGGTGCTGGTGATAAAGCCGGGGCCAGGCAGATAATCAAGCCGCCCGATAAGGGTAGCAGTGGTAGGGTGATCGGATTTGGCATTCATGAGCCGACGCCAGAGCCTATCACGCACTGGCCTGACCGGCTTGGCCGGCTGGGCAGTTTGCCAAGGTAGGTTGCTTGGGTCAGCGAGAGCCCCTGCCTTAGACCATTCTTGGAACTGAGCAAATGTGACGCCAAGAATTACGCGACTTCCTGCGGTCGGTTTGTCATCAACATGGCCTTCGTCATCAGGAAAGTCGAGCCAGACAGGAATGCCGCAATCGACGGCGGTAAGCGATGACTCTTCAAACCCAAACTGAACAATGCCTTCAACTTGGACTAGCCGACCCGCATACTCTTCTGGCGGCCGCTCCCACGCGCAAAGATCAAGCTTTTGCACGCCATCGGTCGCCTTGTCATTTCGTTGAGGCTGCATAGTTACACATGCGGTCGCGGTCAGAAACATAATCACCAACCCATACTTCAACATGCACCGCTCCATTCACGCAGACCTTGACGCCTAACGCCGCGTGCACCGGGCCGGGCAATTAGACTGAATATTGCAGGCTGGAACATAGGGCACCTCGCGAAGGGCATTAGGTCAAGCAACCCCGTGGACCGGTCCGGTGACACTGCTGGTTAGATGTCAGTCAGTCCAATTGCCACAGTCGTCTTTGCGCGTGCTAAGCGTGGTATCGCAAGTTGGCCATTTCTTGGGGTCAACATACCTTCTTATTACCGCACCATAGTCCTGCTTCTCTATACGCACCGTATACGGTATGCCATCTACGTCTAGAAGCAATTGCCACCGCCCGTCTGCCATGGAATAGGTACATACGCTTGCAGTGCCATCGCTTCGTGTTGCTGTAACCTTAACGTCTACAAGTGCGGCACCCGCACAGTCACGCACATGACCGGACATTGGGCATTGGTTCTGACTATGGTAAGTATGGTCCACATCTGAGGAGATGCAGCTCGGATCTTTCTTTGCAGCGAGAGTGCAAGATATGCCGCCCAGGATCATCGTCACGATTGCTAGCATTCGTAAGTTCATCGCTACGGCCTCGTATTCTGACATCTAACGCTCCCGTTTAGCGGACCGGGCAATCACCGCATACCCTGCACAGCGTCTAGCGAACTTGTGACCGCGAGGCCCGGTCCGCTGGAACTGGTGGTTAGGTGTATGAGTGTCACTGTTTTTCAATGACCTTCTCGCCTAAAACTCTTCGCACCCGTTGAGCAAGCAGATAGCATGGCAGAAGGACTACGTACCAGGCAAAGAGTGAGTAGAGTATGTCGCACCAAAGAAACCCGTTGGAAAACCGCCAGTAGGATTCAACTACATCACCACTTGGCCGGTGCCAAGCAAGCCAGACTGTCGGCCAAAAGCGAATGAGCCTTGCAAAGATCACGGGTGGATAAGTAAGCACCATAATTAGCCAATGGGCAGTGTCGACCGTTACCCAACACTTCTCTGTGTATGGAGGAAGCACGACGCGGTTCATTAGCCATAAGAGCTTAATGATGATCACTGGAATCATGCTGAGTGCGAGTGAAGCAATCAGCGGAGGTATGCTTCGACGCTTGAGCGACCATGCAGATGCGCCCAAGAGGGCACCGAAGGGAATGAAGGCAGAGAACTCTTGCAGAACTGTCATGCTATTTCATGCACCTAACGCAGAATGGGCGACTGGGAAGGTGTTAGGCGACACGGAATGTGTCGCCTAATCTGGGATCGTTCCCCAGCACCGCTCTGCAAGTCCATGATAATCAATACTATCCGCCAGGTCAACTTCTTGCCCCTCCAGGTTAGGCGACAGCGCCGTGTCGCCTAACCTGTCCATGCGCCTTCAGTGAGCCAGACGGGCGGAGGCAAGGGGGTTTGGCCCTTGCTCCCTCCCGCCGTCTTTCACTACTCACTACTCACTACTCACGAATCACCAGTCACGGATCACGAGTCACGCGCAATCGGCATCTGGAGACGCCTCCTACAACTTCTCACGTCTCACTTCTCACCTCTCACTGCTCACTTCCCTCACGCCTTCGCAACGGGCGGTTGGAGGGCGCGCTGCTTCCTCCGTGGCCGGCGGCAGGCTTGACCTCCCTGGCCTCGCGGGAGCACCGGCGGATGAGGTGGAGGAGCAGCTCTGCCAGGTGCGCGGCGTCGGGCCGTGGACGGCCCACATGGTCCTCATTTTCGCTTTGGCCATTCCTTCCTTGGTGTCCTCTGCGCTAGTCGGACTCTGCCCTTCCTTGCCCCTTAGTGCCCTTTGTGACTTTGTGGTGAGATTGTTTCTTTTTCTCTGCTCCCCCG
>DAHXMK010000168.1 GCA_027365515.1 Candidatus Aminicenantota bacterium | reverse complement strand
CGATGGCAGGACGATTAGGAAGGGTGCCGCTGATGCCGTGAAAGCCTTCGCCGGCGGGCGCTTGCCGCAAGGCGTGCAGGAAGCGGTCGAAAAAATCGCCCGCTCCGGCGGCACGCCCCTCGTGGTCGCCGAGAACGACCGCGCGCTCGGTGTCATCCATTTGAAGGACATCGTGAAGGGCGGGCTTCGAGACAGGTTCGTCCGCTTCAGGGCCATGGGCATCAAGACGGTTATGATCACCGGCGACAACAGGATGACCGCCGAGGCGATCGCCCGCGAGTCGGGCGTGGATGATTTCCTCGCCGAGGCGAAGCCCGAGGACAAGCTCGCGCTGATCAGAAAGGAGCAGGCGAAGGGCCATCTCGTCGCCATGACGGGCGACGGCACGAACGACGCGCCTGCGCTCGCCCAGGCGGACGTCGGCGTCGCGATGAACACCGGCACGCAGGCGGCCAAAGAGGCGGGCAACATGATTGACCTCGACAGCAATCCGACGAAGCTCCTTGAAATCGTCGAGACGGGTAAACAGATGCTGATGACGCGAGGGGCGCTGACGACCTTCTCCATCGCCAATGACGTGGCGAAATACTTTGCCATCCTACCCGCAATGCTCGTCGGCGTCTTTCCCGTGATCGCGCCGCTGAACGTGATGCGCCTCGCGAATCCTGAAAGCGCGGTACTTTCCGCAGTCATCTTCAACGCGCTTGTCATCATCGCACTCATCCCCCTGGCTCTGAAGGGAGTGAAGTTCAGGCCGCTCGGAGCGCCGGCGCTGCTGAGGCGCAACCTTGTCATCTACGGGCTCGGCGGCATCGTCGTGCCGTTCATCGGCATCAAGGCGCTCGACCTTCTGGTCGTCGCGCTGCGGCTTGCTTGAGAGAGGGACGCTCATGAAAACGATATTGGCGGAGGCAGAAAAATCGCTCGTGGCCATCGCGGCGCTGGCGTTCCTTTGCTGCGCCTTGTATCCGGCGACCGTGTGGACGTTCAGCCAGACGTTGTTTTCCTTCCAGGCGCGAGGCTCGCTGCTGAAGCGGGATGGGCAGGTCGTCGGTTCCTCACTGCTCGCCCAGAAAGTCACCGCCGCGAAATATTTTCACCCGAGGCCTTCATGCGCCGGCGATGGGTATGACGGAACCGCCTCGGGCGGGAGCAACTTGGGGCCGCTGTCGCGGAAGCTGATCGGCGACATCGGAGCCAGGGCGAGGAAATACAGGGAGGAGAACGGCCTTCCGCCAGGATATGCGGTGCCGGCCGACGCGGTGGAGGCTTCGGGCAGCGGGCTCGACCCGGACATCAGCCCGGAGAACGCCATGCTTCAGGCCCCTCGCGTCGCCGTGGCGAGGCACGTGCCCGTGGAGGCGATACGGCGGCTCGTGGAACAGAACACGCTACCGCCCGCGCTGGGCTTCATGGGAGAGCGGAGGGTCAACGTGCTGGAATTGAACCTCGCGCTTGACCAACAGAGGTAATGCCATGCAGGAAGATCGGGCCGACGCGTTCTTGAGGCTCATCCGCCGCTCCAGAAGGGGCAAGCTGAAAATCCATCTCGGCTACGCGGCCGGAGTCGGCAAGACCTACAAGATGCTCGAAGAGGGCCACCGGCTGAAGGACGACGGAATAGACGTCGTCATCGGTTACATGGAACCGCACGGGCGACCCGATACGAACCGCATGGCCGAAGGCCTCGAGTCGGTCCCGAAAGCGGTCCAGGAATACCGGGGGGTCTCCCTGGAGGAGATGGATCTGGACGCCATCCTCAAGAGAAGGCCACAGGTGGCACTCGTGGACGAGCTGGCACATACGAACGCTCCCGGGAGCAGAAACGCCAAGAGGTACGAGGACGTGGAGGAGCTTCTGTCGGCAGGCATCCACGTCATCACGACACTCAACGTGCAGCATCTCGAGAGCCTTTAC
>DAHXMK010000086.1 GCA_027365515.1 Candidatus Aminicenantota bacterium | reverse complement strand
CGTCGCCAGAGTTCATGATTCGCGTAGTGAAGGCCGATCGGATTCCGCGCAAGGCGGGCGGGAGGGTCCGGTGATGGAGCCTTCCATGTTTGCGGCGGCAATCGCCAAGCCTGACCTCATCACATTCGTCGCCGCGGCGCTAATCGTGCTCGCGGGCGCCTTCGGGGTGATCACCTCGCGGAACCCGGTGCACTCGGGGCTCTCGCTGGTGCTCACCATGTTCGGCATAGCGATCCTCTTCATCGAGCAGGACGCCCAGTTCCTGGCGGCGGTGCAGGTCATCGTCTACGCGGGTGCGATCGTCGTTCTCTTTCTGTTCGTCATCATGCTGCTCGGCGTGGATAGGCGAGAGGTCTTCGGCCGTGAATTCCTGCGCGGTCAGCGGCCGCTCGCGGCCGTAGCCGGCGTCGTCGGCCTGGCCGAGGTCCTCCTCCTGGCCAGAACCACCTGGGCGACCGGCGCACATGCGGCGAACGCGCCGGTGGGCAACTCCTACAACAACGTGCAAAAGATCGCGGCCGAGGTCTTCTCCGCTTATCTGCTGCCGTTCGAAGCGACGGCGGTCCTGCTCGTCATTGCGGTGCTGGCCGCGGTCTATCTGGCACGGCGCGTGGTTACGGCCAACGCCGAGGAGGAGAACTCCGAAGCGGTCCAAGGAAAGGCGGTGGACAGGTGAGCGTCCCCGGAAGCTGGTACCTGATCCTGGCGGCGGTGCTCTTCTCGCTGGGCATAATCGGCGTGCTGGTCAGGCGAAACGTCATAGTGATGTTCATGTGCATCGAAATGATGCTGAACGCGGGCAACCTGACCTTTGTCACATTCTCGCGGATGTTGGGAGACGTGGCCGGCCAGGTGATGGTGTTCTTCGTGCTCGTCGTGGCGGCGGCAGAGGTCGTCGTCGGTCTCGGCATCATCGTCTCCATCTTCCGCCGGCGCCTGGGCGCGACCGCCGACGATCTACATATCTTGAAGGGTTAGCATGCGGGGACTTGTCTTTCTGATACCGGGGCTACCGCTCCTCGGTTTCGCCATCAACCTGCTCTTCGGGCGCTACCTTCCCAAGCGACTAGTCGGGTGGCTGGCGACGGCAATGGTTGGCGGCGCCTTCGTTATCGCCATCGTCGAGTACCTGCACCTGCTATCCCTCGCTGCCCCGCGGGTGCAGACGGGCGATCTCTTTACCTGGTTCCAGGTGGCCGGGCTGAAGATCTCCTGGGGTTTTTATCTAGATCCACTGTCGGCGGCGATGATTCTCTTCGTTACGGGCGTTGCCACGCTGATCCACGCCTACTCCATCGGCTACATGGACCACGACCCGCGGTTCAGGACCTTCTTCGTCTACCTGAATCTCTTCGTCTTCTCGATGTTGACCCTGGTTCTCGCCAACAACTTCGTCCTGACCTTCCTCGGCTGGGAAGGCGTGGGGGCCTGCTCCTACTGGCTGATCTCCTTCTGGTTCCATCGCAACACGGCGGCTTCGGCGGGTAAGAAGGCCTTTATCGTCAACCGAATCGGCGACTTCGGCTACATGGTCGGCATGTTCCTGCTCTTCAAGGTCACCGGGACGTTGTCCTACACGGGCGCGTTCAGCGCTGCGCATCACGGGGCCATCTCCTCAACGGATGCCACGGCCATCGCTTTACTCTTCTTCCTCGGTGCAGCCGGCAAGTCGGCGCAGATCCCGCTCTTTGTCTGGCTGGTGGATGCCATGGAGGGCCCGACCCCGGTTTCCGCGCTTATCCATGCCGCCACAATGGTCACGGCGGGTGTCTACCTGATGGCCCGCATCTCACCCATACTTCACCTCTCGCCGGAGGCCGGGACTGTGATCGCGATCTTTGGCGTGGTTACCGCCTTCGTCGCTGCAGCCGCGGCCACAAGCCAGAACGACATAAAGAAGGTGCTCGCCTACTCGACGGTCTCCCAGCTGGGGTACATGTTCCTCGGTATTGGCTCAGGGGCCTACGTGGCGGCAATCTTCCTGATGATCACCCACGCCTTTTACAAAGGGCTCCTCTTCCTCGGGGCCGGCTCGGTCATCCACTCGCTTCATGATGAGCAGGACATCAAGAAGATGGGCAGGCTCTACAAGCTGATGCCGATCACCGGCTTCACCTTTATCATCGCTTGGCTTTCCATTGCCGGCCTGCCCCCCTTCTCCGGGTTCTTCTCCAAAGGGGACGTCCTACTGGGCGCGTATACCAAGTCCCCGTGGCTTTGGGCTCTTGGCGCACTG
>DAHXMK010000072.1 GCA_027365515.1 Candidatus Aminicenantota bacterium | reverse complement strand
GACCAGGTTCCATATCTCGATCCAGCGGTCGCACTCGCATGCGACGCCTAGACACTTCCGGCCAGCCTCCTCCTCGGCGCAGGGGATATGCTCTCCTTGAAAATAGTGGACCTCTGAACATGGTCCGCATGGCCCGGTCTCTCCCATCGCCCAGAAGTTGTCGTGCATCCCCAGCTCGAAGATGCGCTCGGCGGGCAGGAACCGGCGCCAGAAGCCCCACGCCTGCTCGTCTCTTGGAACGCCTTCCTCCCCCTTGAAGATCGTCGCCACCATCCGCTCTTCGGGGAGGCTGATGACCTCGGTGAGAAACTTCCAGGCGAAAGTTATCGCTTCGTCCTTGAAGTAATCGCCGAAGGAGAAGTTGCCGAGCATCTCGAAAAACGTGTGGTGCCGCGCCGTCCTGCCTACGTTTTCGAGGTCGTTGTGCTTGCCGCCGGCCCTGACGCACTTCTGGCTGGAGGTGGCGCGCCTGTAGTCGCGCTTCTCCTTTCCTAGAAAGACGTCCTTGAACTGGTTCATTCCGGCGTTGGTGAAAAGGAGCGTCGGATCGCCCGCCGGCACAAGGCTTGAGGAGCGGACGATCCTGTGGCCGCTTTGCTCGAAATAGCCGAGGAATGAGTCGCGGATCTCGTTGCTGGTCATCATCGTCATTTCATCCTATCTGGCTTCAACCGCCGAACTCGTCGTCAATATCGCCAAGGACGCGGACGATGGCGGCGGAACCGTAGCCGCGTCCCCTGGCAAAGCGCATTATTCTTGCTCTTTCTTTAGGATCAGTCAACGCCGCTCCCGCCACGCGCCGCCTCTTGAGAAGTTCCCGGAGCGATTCGCATTCATCTTCGAGAAGGACGGCTGGAGCATCCGCCGTAACGCCCCTCGACTTCAGCTTCGCCCGTATCCACGCCGGGCCGTGGCCGGAGGAGAGCGATTCTCTCGCGAAGGCCCGCGCGCACGCGGCGTCGCTCAACAGGCCTCCGCCCGAAAGCGATTCAACGGCCTTTTTGGTTTCTTCCTCGGAATAGCCCCGCTGGCGCAGCTTCCGCCTGAGCTCGCCGGCGCCGTGGTCCCTTCGCGCCAGAAGCCGCAGCGCGGTTTCGCGGGCCGAGCCTCGCGGACGAAGCGGACGAAGAGGCATCAGAACTTGACGAAGGGCGAGTTCTTCGACCCGACGGTCGGGACCGACGAGGCCGACGCCTCCATCTGTTCCTTGGCCATGTCGGCCGTGGAGTGAATGCCCGCGATCTTGAGCTTGAAGTCGTCCGGGTTGGTCGCCCTGCGCAGCGCCTCCTCCAGCGTGATGTAGTTGTCCTTGTAGAGGAAGTATAGCGACTGGTCGAAGGTCTGCATCCCGTACTGGCTATAGCCCTGCTCGATGTAGTCCCTGATCATCTTCGTCTTTTCTTTGTTCTCGACGCAGTCCTGGATCGTCGAGGTGTTGATCATCACTTCGGTTCCCGGGACGCGCCCTTGTCCGTCGGCCCTCGGCACCAGCCTCAGCGAGATGACCGCCCTGAGGACCGCCGCGAGCTGGAGCCTGATCTGCTTCTGCTGGTGCGGCGGGAAGACGGAGATGATGCGCGTGATCGTCTCGGTCGCGTCCAGCGTGTGCAGCGTCGAAAGGACGAGGTGGCCCGTCTCGGCCGCCATCAGCGCCGTCTCAATCGTCTCGTAGTCGCGCATTTCGCCGACCAGGATCACGTCTGGGTCCTCGCGCAGGGCCGACCGCAGGGCGCCGGCGAACGAGCGCGTGTCTATCCCGACCTCGCGCTGGTTGACGATGGACTTCTTGTCGCGGTGCAGGAACTCTATCGGGTCCTCGATCGTTATGATGTGCTCGACGCGGTTGGCGTTGATGTGGTCAATCATCGCCGCCAGCGTCGTGGACTTGCCGGAGCCCGTCGTCCCGGTGCAGAGGATGAGGCCGCGCTGCTCCATCGAGATCTTCTCGATGACCTGCGGCAGCAGCAGGTCCTTGATCCCCTTTATGCCGATGGGGATGACGCGGTTGACGATTCCGACGGTGCCGCGCTGCTGGAATATGTTGACGCGGAACCGGCCCAGCCCCGGCACCGAGTAGGCGATGTCGAGGTCCAGGTTCGTCTTGAACTTCTCCTTCTGCTTGGCGTCCATGATGGAGAAGGCCATCGCGATGGTGTCTTCCTGCATCAGCCGCTTCTGCTCTACCATCGGCTGCAAGAGGCCGTTCACCCTGATGACCGGGTGGGAGCCAACCTTGAGGTGCAGGTCGCTGGCGCCGTGGTCCACGGCGATCTTCAAGAGGTCGTTTATGTGCATGGCCCTCTCCTTAACCCTACGGGGCTCGGCTCTGCCCCGAACTACTTGCCGGCGGGCGAAAGCCAGCCGTAAACGTCGGGAGCCTTGCCGGTCACGATTTCGAGGTACCTCGCCTGGAGCTTCTCGGTCACCGGCCCACGCTTGCCCGCGCCCACCTTGATCTTGTCAACGGTCGCTATCGGCGTCACCTCGGCCGCCGTCCCGGTGAAGAAAAGCTCGTCCGCGATGTAGAGCATCTCGCGCATGATCGCCTGGTGGCGCACCTCAATCTTGAACTCCTTTTCGAGCAGATGCAAGACGCCGTCGCGCGTGATACCGGGCAATATCGCGTTGGCGATGCTGGGCGTGAAGACGATGTTGTTGCGCACGAGGAAGAGGTTTTCCCCCGACCCCTCGCTCACGTAGCCGTTCACGTCCAGGGCGATTCCCTCGGCGTACCCGGCGAGGATCGCCTCCATCTTGATGAGCTGGCTGTTCATGTAGTTGGCGGCGCACTTCGCCATCGTCGGCAGCGTGTTGGGCGCGGTCCTGTTCCACGACGAGACGCAGACGTCCACGCCCTTCGCCAGGGCTTCCGGCCCAAGGTAGGCGCCCCAGTCCCAGACGGCGATCGCCGATTCGACCGGGCAGCCGAAGGGGTTGACCCCGACGTCGCCATACCCGCGGTAAACCACCGGGCGGATGTAGCAGGACTTCATCTTGTTCCGCCTTATCACTTCAAGGCAGATTTCGCAGTACTCGTCTATCGTCCAGGGAAGCTCCATCCTGTATATCTTGGCGGAATTGTAGAGCCGCTGAATGTGGTCCCTGAGCCTCAGGACCATCGGCCCCTTCGGCGTCTCGTAACACCTTATGCCCTCGAAAACGCTCGTGCCGTAATGAATGACGTGCGAAAGAACGTGAATATGGGCTTCGTCCCACTTCACGAATTTCCCGTTCAGCCAAATCCAATCGGTTTTCTGGACCATTCGTGCCCCCTATCCAAGCTTCGATTATAAAGGCATGATTCCCCAAGGTCAAATTGAGGCGTACGGCTTTCCGAGGAAGCTTTCGGTCCTCGCCGCCACGGCCGTCGCGTTTTGAATGCAATTCCCCAAAGAGACGCCGTTCAGAAGGTTTCCGGAGATGAAGAGGCCGGGGTGGCCCGCCTCCATCCGTTCCGCCGCCTCCTTGAATCTTCCGTGGCCGACGACGTACTGCGGGATCGCCCTGGGCCACTTTTCAACTCTCGAAACGACCGGCTCGCCTCTGATCGCCAGCAGTCCCGCGAGCGCTTCGGTGGTCTTTTTCAGAATAGACTCTTCATCCTCGGACGCCCTATCTGGATGGACCGCGCCGCCGACGAACGAGGTGAGCGCCACATAGCCTTCCGGCGCCCTTCCGGCGAAGAGCGACGAGGGGAAGAGACAGCCGAGGACGTGGCGGCGCTCGGCCTCCGGGCAGAGAAAACCGAATCCGTCAATGCTATGGCCGACCTGCTCGCGCCTGTAGCCCAGGCAGACGGCCGCGACGGCGGCGTAGGGAAGTTCGCCGATTTCGGCCTGGAACTTTCCGCCCATGGGCGCGAGGATCGAGCCCGCCGCGCCGGCGGGCACCGCGACGATGACCGACCTGGCGTTGAATGTCCGCGCCGCGCCCGCCTCAAAGGCCTCCACGCAGTAGCCACCTTCCTTGGGGCGCACCGAGGAGGCTTGGGTGGAGGGATGAAAATCCTCCCCGAGAATTTGCGCGAGCCGCGACGGCAGTTCTTCAAGTCCCTCCTGAAAAGAGAAGAGCCCGCCTTGCGGCGCCGGCCCTTTCCTCTTGCGAATT
>DAHXMK010000070.1 GCA_027365515.1 Candidatus Aminicenantota bacterium | reverse complement strand
TCTTGACGGCTTTGATTGAGGAAGGATGCGCCATGGCTGCTTCGGCCATCAAGAAGCTCGTTCCAATCGCCGTCTTCATTGCCGCGTTTGCCACGACTGGCGCTTTCGCCCAGCCCAGCTACGACCTCTACCTTCGCGCCGATTCCGGCGCCGTCTTCATTTGGCTGGACACGGCCACGGGCGACTTCCGCTGGCTCGACAAGGGGCGCTCGATAGACCTAGAAGCGCGAGGCACGCTGAACTTCCCCAACCTTGGCCCCATCGTCCTCTCTTACGCCGGCAAGGCGCCAGGGTACGATTGGGTATCGCTCGCGCTTAAGATATACGGGACGCGGGCCACCGGCTCCATGACGCTCTTTCCGGAAGGCGAGCCGGTTCGGAAAATCGTCTCTCTTTTTTACGACAAGGATACGAGGGACGACAAGCCATCGTTAGAGAAGGCAAGACGAAAGCCGCGGCCTCCAAAGGTCGAAGGCCTGAAAGTCGAGCCGCCGACGGAAGTGCCGTCGGTTCCAGAAGCGAAGCCTAAGAAGACCGATTAGCTGGGGCGTCCCGTCTCGCTCACTGCCTGCGCCATGTTCAGCCGCATGGCGCAGGCGGAGCCTGGATTTCAGAGCTTCTCGTTATTGATCTCCTCCTCCACCTGAAAGAAAACGCGGTAGCGCTGCTGGTGTTCCTTGATGCCTTCGTGGAGGATTTTGTCCAGCCGCTTGACGTCTTTCTTCCCGATGGTGACGTTCGCCCCGAGGATGAAGGCCGAGTTCAAGTCCATCGTGGCCAGGTCGGCCGAGATGAAAGCGACGAACATCTTTCTGCGCCGCTCCGGAGGAAGCGCGTTTATGGCCTGGAGTATCTTGTATCCGCCCTCCGGGTCGTCAGGAAACCGGCTGTCAACCGTCACCATGGTATATGGCACGGCGGCGAGGCGGTCGAGAGATGCCTTGGTGTTCGCAGCCACGTCGCAGCGGTAACGAAGCTTTCCGAGCGCGTCGGTGATCGCGCCCTGGAACATTTCCTCGTCCTCGCAGACGAGGGCCACCATCGCCTCCTCGTCCTCCTCCTCGTCCTTCTCGCCGCCGAGCGCCGCCTTCAGGCCGAGCGACTTGAGAATTTCCTTTGTCACTTCCCGCCGGATCGTTTCCATCTGGCCGGGTGGAAGCTGCGCGCCGGATACGGCCTCGGCTTCGCTGGATGCCGCGGCCTGGTGCTTCTCGGAGTAGCCGTTTGCCACCGGCTGGACGACGATCTTTGCGCCGCAGGCGGTGCAGGCGAAAGCTGAAGGGGCTCTCGGAATTTTCTCCTCCGGGATGGAATAGGCTTTATGGCATTGGGGGCATTCTACGCGCATGGTCACTCCATGAGGTCCTTAACGTCCACCTTGCCGAACGGGTCGGCCTCTTCGAGCTTGGGGGCCGCTTTTGGCTTTTCTTCGAGCGGAGGGATGTTGGAGAAGGCGCCCAGTCGCTTCTTGCCGTCCTGCGGCGGCTCCTCGCTCTTGGCCCCGCCAGTTCCAGCAGCGGCAACGCCCCTGCCTTCAGCCGAGGAGGCGGCGATGCCGGACATCTTGAGCGCCAGATTCGGCGCGTTTGTGGCATAGGAAAGGGCCGTCTCCTGGTCCAGGACTCCATCCCGCCAAAGCTTCTCAAGCTCCATGTCGAAGGTGCTCATGCCGTCCAGCGCGCCGTCGTTCATCGCGTCCAATAGCGAGCGCCCCTCCTTTTCGCTCTCGCCCTTGATCACGTACTCGCGCGTCCTCTGCGTTGACTTCAGAACTTCGCAGATCGCGAGACGCCCGGAGCCGTCGGGCTTCGGGACGAGCCGCTGGCTGACTATCCATTTGAACGTCTGGCCGAAGCGCGTGCGTATCTGCTGCTCCTCGTCCTTTGGGAAGATGCCGATGATTCTGTCTATCGTCTTGCTGGCGTCTATCGTGTGAAGCGTTGAAAGGACAAGGTGGCCCGTCTCGGCCGCTTCGAGCGCGATCTCGGTGGTTTCGAGGTCGCGCATTTCGCCGACAAGGATGACCTTTGGCGCCTGCCTGAGCGCGGCCCTGAGAGCGAGGGCGAACGAAGGAACGTCGGCTCCCAACTCGCGCTGGTTTATAGTGGATTTCTTGTGGCGGTGAAGGTATTCGATCGGGTCCTCTATGGTGACGATGTGATAGGCCTTGTTCATGTTTATTCTGTTGATGATGGCGGCGAGCGTAGTGGACTTGCCCGAACCGGTCGGCCCCGTCAAGAGGACGATGCCGTTGCGCTCGTCGGCGATCTTATTGATGACAGAAGGCAGGCCCATCTCTTCCACCGTGGGCACTCCGTTTGGAATGACCCGCAGCACGATGCTGTAAGTGCCTCGCTGGCTGAAGATGTTCACCCTGAACCGCGTTTTGCCGGGGATCGAATAAGAGAGGTCGGCGCTGCCATGCTTGAGGAGCTTGCGGATCAGGAGCTTGTCATTGTGCATCAAGTGGAGCGCTATCTGCTCCGTCTGGTAAGGCGAAAGGCGGCTGAGCCCTTTGATCGGAACCTCCTTCAGTTCGCCGTTCACTTCCACTAGAGGGGCTCGCCCGACGGAGAAATTAAGGTCGCTGATATTGGGGGCGTACCCGAGCATGAATTCGAGAAGGCCGTCAATCTGTCCGGACAAGTTTTCCTCCCGAGCGGCTGGCAGGCGAATCATCCCGCTCTTGAAGATTGTACCGGCTGCCGCCTCGCGCCGCAAGGAGGCGGACTCGCAACCTCGGCTTGAAGCCTCGCCGCTTGGCGCGATCTTCAATTATTCCGCGCTGTTAAATGGCGGCGGCGCGGAGAACGGCGGCGAGGCCGGCAACATCGTCATGGGTGAAGGCGCCGGTCTCGTGGCTGTCGAGGTCCAGGACGGCCCAGCAGAAGCCTTCGGCGTCCACCAGCGGGATCACAGCCTCCGAGCTGTCCCTCGGGTCGCAGGCGACGTAGTTCTCGCCAAGTTGCTTTACGTCCGCGACGACCATCGGCGCCCTTGAAATGAAGGCTTGGCCGCAGACTCCGCGAAGGCCTATCGGGGAACAGGCCGGTTTTGGCTTGCAGCAGGCGAGCAGCAGCGCGTTCTTGTCGGCCGATGGGATGTAGAATCCGCACCACGAGACGCCGTTTGGGCCGAGCCCCTCCCAGAGAATTTCGGTCAGCCGTAGGAGAACGCTTTCCCTTGAGATATTCCCCCCGGCTAAAGATTTTGCCTTCTCGGCCATCGCGAGGTAGTCGCGGTTTGTCATTGCGGCTCTCCCAAAAAATCAGCCAGTTCTCTAGCGAAAGCGCCCGCGCATTCAAGCATCGGCATATGGCCGCACCCCTCCAGCACCTTGAGGCGTGCTTTCGGCAGAACGCCGGCGGCGTATTGGCACTCGTCCAGGAAAGGATCGCTCGCGCCGCAAATAACAAGAACTGGCATAGTAAGGGCCGCCACGTGTTTCCGGGTGTCGAAGGGACGGGGGACGACTTCGCTCAACAGGTCGGCGCCCTGGTATCCCTCGACGGAAAGCCGAAGAAGCCTCATGCCGTCCGGCGACGAGCGGAGCTTGCCGAAGAGGTTCCCCTCCTGGAGCCTCTTCATCGCCGCTTCGAGCCCCTCCTCGCGGGCGAGCCTCTTGACCTCGGCGGCCCATGCGCTCGCTACCGGGCGGAAGTTCCGTTCCAGGGCCGCTCCGCCGTGCGGCTCGGCCGATCCGACGTAGACGAGCTTCTCGACCCTCTGCGGGCGGCTCATCGCGAAAACGCCGCAAATCCTCGCCCCTTTTGAGTGGCCCACAAGAGACGCCTTTTCAATACCGAGGCCATCCAGAAGCGCCTCGAGGTCTTCTGCGTCGGCAACGCGGGAGTACTCGGCGGACTCCGTGGAGGTCGAGCGCCCCGAACCGCGAGGATCGTACCGGACGATCTTGAAGCGCTCCTGAAGCGGCGGCACGGCTTTGTCCCAAAGGCGCGAGTTAAGCGTCCAGCCAGGCACCATGATGACGGGAGGACCATCGGCCAGGCCCGATATCTCATAATGAATGGAAATTCTCAGGGGCCCGTCTTTCTGATTAACGTTTCGTATAAGAGAGGGCATCGTCAGCCGCTCGAATCGGGGATCATCTCGAAGGTGTAGAGGACGCCGAGCCTCTCGCCGGTGAAGCCAGGCGGAAATTTTGGATAGGGCGCCGCGTCGTAAACCGCCCTTATGACCGACTGGTCGAAGGCAACGTTGCCGCTGGACTGGACGATCTGAACCTCGGTGGCCGACCCGGAAACGGTTATCACGAAGTGGACGCTGGCCGAGAGGTTGGCATTCAGGACGGGCCTTTTCCATCGCGCCTTCAAGGCGTCCTCCAGGCGGGCCTTGTACCATTCGTATTGAAATGCCGGCTCGTCCAGAAGAACGCCGCCGCCCTTGCCACCCAAGCCGGCCGCGCCGGCCTTCCCCATTCCGGCCGCGACACCGGGGGCGGCGTTCTTGATAGGCGTCGCGCCAGCCGGGTTCTTCGGCGGCGCCTTTCCAGGCAGCGTGGTCTTGGGATTAGCCTGCTTGGGCGGCTCCGGCAGCGAGGCCTTCGGCGGTTCCGCGGGCCTGCCCGCGTTCCCGGAGAGAAGGCCGCCGAGCCCGGCGGGAAGCTCCACGAGCTTCACCTTGATCGGCTCGTTGAATACGGGGCCCTGGCGAAAGGCGGGCATGAAGAGCAGCCCCCAGACTGCGGCAAGGTGCATCGCCGCCGAGACGATTATCATGACCGGGAGCGTCAAGGGCCCGGGGCTGTGAAGCGGCCTCATGGTGGAAGCCGAGTAGCCCAGCGGCGCGCGCTGGCCGCTTCCGGCTGGCGGAGGGCCGGGGGATGGAGGGGCGAATCTTCCGTTCGCCGCTGCCACTTGCCCCTCCTCTTACTTGGCAGGCGGAGGTTCGGTCGCGAGCCCGACCGTCTCGATGCCCGACTGCTTGACCTCGTCCATCACCGAGAGCACCTCGCCGTACGGTACGCTCTTGTCGGCGAAAAGATAGATCGTCTTGTCGGTTCTCGTTTTGAAAATCTGGTCGAGGTAGCCCTTCATGAGGCTCCGGTTGACCGGCTGGCTGTTGAAGTAAACGTAGTTCTTGTCCTTGGGGATGGTGAGGATGATCCTTTCGGCGCCGCTGATGTTGCTCGAAACCGTCTGCGGCAGGTTGACGTCTATGCCCCGCTCGAAAAGCGGCGTCGTGATCATGAAAATGACGAGAAGGACCAGCATCACGTCAACCAGCGGGGTGACGTTGATGTCGGAAACCGGGTCGCCTTCGTTTCTTGCCGATCCAAAAGCCATGTGGCCTCCTGTGGCGCTAAACCCAGATGCCGGCCACTTTCGCGCCGCACCCGGGGCAGCAGCCGCCCGCGATCCGGTTGCCCATGAGGCTGAAGCCGGACCGCTCTATCAGTATTGTCGCACAATTCGGGCAAAATGTGTTCTCTGCGCGGTGGCCTGGCAGGTTGCCGACGTAGACGTGGTTGATGCCGGCCTCAATCCCCCAATTGCGGGCGCGCTCCAATGTGGAGACCGGTGTCGCGGGGCAGCCGGTCCTCTTGAAGTCCGGGTGGAACCTCGACAAGTGCCAGGGAATCCGCGGCCCGAGGGAGGCGACGTATCGAGCGATGGCCGCGAGCTCCTCTTTCGAGTCGTTGAATCCTGGCACGACGAGCGTCGTTATCTCGACCCAGATGCCGGCCTCTATGAGCGCCTCGATGCCTTCAAGCACGCCTTTGAGCGCGGCCCCGCACGCTCGCCTGTAGCGCCTGTCGTCGAAGCCCTTGAGATCAACGTTGGCCGCGTCGAGAAACGCTTTCGCCCTCATGGCCGCCTCGCGCGTCATGTAGCCGTTCGTCACGAAGATGTTCTTGAGCCCCGCTTCGCGCGCAAGGAGGCCGGCCTCTTCGGCTGTCTCGAAGAAGACCGTCGGTTCGGTGTAAGTGAAGGCGATGGAGGCGCACCCGCTTCGCAGCGCACCGTCCACTACGGCCTCGGGCGGAAAACTCTCTCCGGGGATTGACCGCGGAGCGAGCCTGGCCGCCTGGCTTATGCGCCAGTTCTGGCAGAAGTCGCACCTGAAGTTGCATCCGGCGGTGGCTACTGAGTAGGCAAGGCTTCCGGGCAGAAAATGGAAGAGCGGTTTCTTTTCGATCGGGTCAACCGCGGCGGCTACGAGCCTGTTCTTGACCAGTGTCCTGAGAGCGCCTCCGTCGTTGATTCTGACCTTGCAGACGCCGCTCCTGCCAGGGAGTACGTGGCACCTGTGGGCGCAAAGGTCGCACGCCACGGCTCCATCCGCCAGCGGGCGCCAGAGGACGGCCTCCTGAGCGTCACTTCTTTTCGTCGAGGTATTCAACGACCGCGCCACAGGCAATGCTCCCGTCGTGAGGAAGGTCGGGCATGACCGCCTGGGGCACCGGTCCCTCGCGGGCCGGGGCGATCCCCAGCGGTACTGAAAATGTAGCTCCTCCCCACGTCACAAGCAAGCTGGC
>DAHXMK010000161.1 GCA_027365515.1 Candidatus Aminicenantota bacterium | reverse complement strand
CGGCGCTCTGTATATCCGCCGAGTTTCACCTTCGCTTTCTTTCTTGCCTTCGGCCCCACGGCGGGGATTTTCATCTGGACTCTGGGACACTCACCATTGCTCGGTTTGGTTGTCTCGACCGCCGGCGCGGCCATCGGCTACGCTGCTGGGATCGCAATGGGCCTCTGGATGCAAAGGCTCGGCTGGATCGCCACTATGACTGACCCTTTGGCGGGTATAGCCGCTCTGGGACTGACGTAGTGCTCCGCGTCGTCGCCATCCTTAAATAGAAGCCGCGCTTCGATCCTTGCCATCGCTCGCGCATCTGGCGATTCGTCCCCTTGACGGGGGAATTGGGGGAGGGTATAGTTGGTTTCTTAAAGTGGAGTGCGGGGCTCCACTTTTATGATGGAGGCGGCGCTTGCAGTTAAGCAAGGGTTTTCACTACGCGGTCCGATGCCTCGTGCACCTGGCCCTTCAGCCTCAGAACAAGGGGGCTGACCTGAAGACGCTATCTCGCGCCCAGGCGGTTCCTCCAAGTTACGTGGCCAAGATAATGAGCACGCTGGTCAGGGGCGGCCTGGTCACTTCACGCCTTGGGCGGAAGGGGGGATACGTCCTGCGCAGGCCCCCAGGCGAGATCACGCTTTTGCAGGTCTATGAATTGATGGAGGGGCGGATCAACTTTATCCACTGCCAGAGCGTCGGCTCCTCTTGCAGCCTGTTGCCAAATTGCGCCCAACGCCCCGTTTGGGGAAGGCTCCAGGTCGCCGTCGAGTCGGCGTTTGGCGCGACGCGCCTTTCGGACCTTGTCCCGAGGCCAATGCCAAACTTCAGCAAGGAGAAGCTTCATGTCTCAGTATGCCCTTGAAATCAAAAACCTGCGGGCCTCGATAGATGACAAGCCCATCCTGAACGGGATCACCCTCGCCATTCCAAAGGGTGAGGTCCACGTCATCATGGGGCCGAACGGCTCCGGGAAGAGCACGCTCGCCTACACCCTCATGGGCCATCCGAGGTACGCGGTGACTGGCGGCGAGGTCCTTTTGGACGGCGAGGACCTTTTGAAAATGAAGGTCCACGAGCGGGCGCGCAACGGCCTCTTCCTGGCCTACCAGTATCCGGTCGAGATCCCTGGGGTCTCTATGGCCCACTTCCTCTGGAACGCCTACCAGGCTGTTCACCAGAACGGCGACGGCGCCAAGAAGGACCCGAAGGCCGTTGTCGCTTTCCGCAAAAAGCTCAACGGCTCATTGGACAGCCTGAATCTGAGCCCCGACTTCTCGATGCGCCATTTGAACGTCGGCGCTTCCGGGGGCGAAAAGAAGCGGCTCGAGGTTGTGCAGATGCACGCCTTGGCCCCCAAGGTGGCGATCATGGACGAGATAGATTCCGGGCTCGACATTGATTCGACGCGCGTAGTGGCCGAGAACATCGCCGCCATGAAGGGGCCGGAGTTTTCGGCGCTCATCATCACCCACTACCCGCGGATACTTGAATACATCCAGCCGGAGAGGGTCCACGTCATGTCCGCCGGGCGCATCCTCTGCTCGCGCGGAATGGAACTGGCGCGCCAGCTCGAACAGCGCGGCTACGACTGGATTCTGAAGGAGTACAACGCGTCATGAAAATGAATAGTGACCGCAAGGCGCGAACAAGACTCGTGGGGTCGCACGGAATCAGTTTTCCTTTTGCCTCTTGGCGCCTTTGCGGCGAGGTTTTTTTGCGGAGATCGCTATGAGCGACGATGCGGCTCGCGCCGCCGAGATTGACCGAAGCAAGTACGACTTCAGGGACCCTGAAGTCTTCGTATACAAATCAGAGCGAGGACTGACCCGCGAGACGATAGAGGACATCTCCCGCCACAAGCACGAGCCCCAGTGGATGCTCGAAGCGCGCCTGAGAGCTTACGAGGTCTTCCTTCAGAAGCCTATGCCTAAATGGGGCGGTGACCTCTCCGGCGTCAACTTCGCCGACTACAACTACTATATCAAGCCGACCGACAAGCGGGAGGACGCCTGGGAAGACGTTCCCGAGAACATCAGAAAGACCTTCGACAAGCTGGGCGTCCCCGAGGCAGAGCGGAAATTCCTCGCAGGCGTGGGTGCTCAATATGAAAGCGAGATGGTATACCACTCCATCAACCAGGAGCTTCAGAAGAAGGGCGTCATCTTCGTGGACACGGACACTGGGCTCCGCGAGCATCCCGACCTCTTCCGAAAATATTTCGCGACGCTGGTTCCTCCCGAGGACAACAAGCTCGCAGCCCTCAACACCGCGTGCTGGTCCGGCGGAAGCTTCATCTACGTCCCGAAGGGGGTCGTCCTCGCGATGCCTCTCCAGGCCTACTTCCGCATCAACAGCGAGAACATGGGGCAGTTCGAAAGGACGATCATCATTGCCGACGAGGGGGCGCAGCTTCACTACATCGAGGGTTGCACCGCGCCGCAATACTCCACGAAGTCGCTCCACACCGGGGTGATCGAAATCTTCGTCCACAAAGGCGCGAAGGTGCGCTACACGACGATCCAGAACTGGGCGCACAACATCTACAACCTGGTCACCCAGCGCGCGGTGGCCTACGAGAACGCCACGATGGAATGGGTTGACGGCAACCTCGGATCGAAGCTCACGATGAAGTACCCTTCAATCTATCTGATGGGCGAGGGCGCGAGGGGCAACGTCCTCTCGGTCGCTTTCGCGAGCGACGGCTAGCACCAGGCCGCCGGCACGAAGATAATTCACAAGGCGAAGAACACCGCCTCCACGATTCTGAGCAAATCCATCAGCAAGGGCAGCGGGCGCTCCAGCTTCAGGGGCCTCGTCAAGGTCGCGAAGGGGGCGACGGGCGTGAAGGCGAGCGTCAAGTGCGACGCGCTGATGCTCGACGAGAAGAGCAGGTCGGACACCTACCCGACGATGGAGATAGCCGAGGAGGACGTCGCCGTGGGCCACGAGGCCACGGTCGGAAAGATCAGCGACGAGGAGCTTTTCTACCTCCAGTCGCGTGGGTTGAGCGAGGCGGACGCCACGGCCATGATAGTCCAGGGCTTCATCTCCCCGTTCGTCAAGGAGCTTCCGATGGAATACGCGGTGGAGATGAACCGGCTGATCGCCCTCGAAATGGAAGGGGCGGTGGGATGAGCGAGCCGGCCGTGGTCAAAGAGAACTCCGCCGAAAACTACGAAGAGGCGGCGCGCTCGGCCAGCAAAGCGCTCGGAGAGAGCGATGCCGAGCTGGAGAAGCGGATCGAGTCGCTCGCGGAGTTCGAGCCCGGCTCGGTATTGGACAACCGCTACACGAGGCTTTCGCTCGATTGGGCCTCGATGCCGGTTAGCGCTTCAAAGTTCGATGAGATGACTTCACCGGTGAGCGGGGCGGCGGCGGTTTCACCGGCCGCTTGCCGGTTGTCTAAAAGGCTCAAGGAGAATCCTCGGTCGCTTGAAAACCTGAAGGGCGGCGCCTCGAAATGGGACCCATTGGTGCTTGGAGCTTGGCAGGAGGGCGTTTCGCTTGTCTACAAGGCCGGCCATAAAGAAGAGAGGGCCGGCTACGTTGCCTTCGGCGATGCAACCGGGCTGGCGCTTGAGCCGATCCTTCTGGAAGTAGGCGACGGCGCGGAGGCGGAGCTGTTCCTCCACTGGAGAGGGGGTTCCGATTCCTCGCTGCGGCTCTCGCTTCTCACGGGTGTAGTGGGTGCCGGAGCGAAGGTCAAGCTTTTTATCTTTAACGACGAGCCGGCATATCACCACTCGATAAGCATCAACCTCCGCTTGGAAAAGGAAGCAAAGGTCGAGCTTTTCGGCCTCTGGACCGGAGGGACGTGGAC
>DAHXMK010000002.1 GCA_027365515.1 Candidatus Aminicenantota bacterium | reverse complement strand
AAATCCTACAAATCCTTAGCCTTTCCCTTTTCGAGAAAGAGCCTATTTATCAAATCCTTACAGATGCCACCTCCCAGGATTTGGAGCTACCTCCCTGCAAACAGTTGATTCTGTTCGAGTCTTAACCGGACAGTACTGATTATGAATGTTGAATTTTAAATTGAGGCAGAAGGCTCTATTCAATAGACGTAGTACCACAATTCAAAATTAAAAATTTAGAATTCAACATTCGCGTCTTCCTCCATTCAAAATTAAGCATTGACAATTCAAAATTGCAGTTCTCATTAGCCTATCAACCTATCCACTTATCATTATTCTTGTGGGAGGCGTCTCCAGACGCCGATCCGGCCGAGGGCCGAAAGAAAAGGCATCTCACCACGAAGATCACCAAGGGCACGAAGGGAAGAACCTAAGAAGTCAGACGTGAGACGTAGCGGCCTTTGCTTGCAAAGGCCGAATGCCGTAGGGGAGAGGCGTTTTTCCCGCGTCCCGCTGGCAAAGCCAGACGGGGCGCTCGGTTGGCCCTTCGGGCAGCCGCCCCCGGCCCTTTGCGCGAGATGTGGCATAATAATAAACAAGGAGCCGGCATGGACCGTTTCCGCCGGATACACGAAATACTCCGTCTCTTAAAGGGCTCCGAAAGGCCGGTGCCCACGGCCAAGCTTCTCGGCGTGCTGGAATGCAAGCGCCACACTCTCTACCGCGCCGCCGAGACGGCGCGCGCCACGCTTGACGCGCCCATCATCTATGACAGCGCCGCCCGGGGCTGGCGCCTAGAGCGCAAAGGCGCCGCGGTGGAAGCGCCCGGCCTCTGGTTCGAGCCGGAGGACCTGCTCCTTCTCCTTGCCGTCCTCAAGCTTCTCGGCCGCGTTTCCCACGGCCTTCTCAAGGCCGAGGCCGGCCCGTTCGAAGCGAGGCTCAAGCAAATCCTCAAGAGCGAGGGGCTCAACCCTCACGCCACGCTTTCCCGCGTGCGCCTTTTGCCGATGGACGACCGCAGGGTCCAGGCAGCCACTCTGCGCGCCTGCGCCCAGGCGATCACTTCGGGCCGCCGCCTGCGCATAACCTACGACGGGCGAGAGCGCGGAAGCCGCACCGAGCGCGTCGTCTCCCCGCAGCACATCGTCCTCTACAGGGACAACTGGTACCTCGACGCCTTCTGCCATCAAGCCGGCGCGCTGAGGATATTCAGCCTCGACCGCATTTCCAACGCCTCGCTGGAAAAGCGCAAGGCGCTGCGCATCTCCGAGAAAAAGCTGGCCGCGCACTACGCCTCCGCTTACGGCATCTTCGCCGGCCCCGCCACGAAGACGGCGGTAATCAGGTTCACCAAGGAGCGCGCTAAGTGGGTCTGCGCCGAAAGCTGGCACCCAAGGCAGAAGGGGCGCTTCCTCAAGGACGGCCGCTACGAGCTGAAGATACCCTACGGCGACCACCGCGAGCTTCTTCTGGACATTCTCCGCCATGGCGGCGACGCCGAAGTTGTGGCCCCGAAATCCCTCCGCGATGCGGCCGCCGCCGCCCTCAAAGCGGCGCTGCGCCAGTACGAATAGCCCCCCCGCCGCCTGTCGCTAATATTGCGACACCCACGGCCCCATCATATGCGCATAGGGAGGAGCACTTGGCCGAAAGCCAAGCTATCCGCAATTCTTCGCGCACGATCGAGCCTCGCGAGAGCCCTTTTGGCGTGGGGCTGTTTGACTGCCGAATGGATGATAATCCAGCGAAACTCCTATTCACCGACGAACACAAGGCACTACGGGCCCAAAGACAGCTTTCGGACGGCCACGAGTTCTACCGCCCCCGAAAGCCAAGCCCGTTCGCGTTGATATGCCACATTGAATTTCCGCAGGCTGAAGAGAGGCCGGTGCTGGAAGGCCCCCTTTTTGTCCCAAAACACGAAGATGACGCCTGGTTCATCTACCACTACCAAGGCGAATTGATGTTCCTTCATTGGCTGGACGCAGATTGCAGCTACCGCGCGCACATCGTGAGGAAGAGAGACCGAATCATAGTGGAATACGTCAACTATTTCGCCACGGGCCTCGTAAACAGCGCCGCGTACCACCTCGGCGTCGTTGACTACCTCATTAAGGCCTACCTCTACAACAAGTTCGTGCCTCACCCGATGCCCGCCTGCGCTGTTCCATCCGATCCTGAAAGCATATGCACGCTCTCCTTCTTCTACTTCGGCCGCCGGGGCCTCTTCGCAACCTCGGAAGACACGATTCACCTGCCATGGCTTGACGTTGACGTGCGGTCCCTGCTCTCCCGCAAACCGAGGCCATTATGAGGAGAAACTAAACCCTTGCCTCGCCGGATGCAAAAGCCACCACGCGCAGGCCAAGCGGTGGGCCCCCTCTTGACAATGGCCAGCGGGAAAACTAGGATTTGCTCTTAGGCCTCTGACTTTCAACGGGGGGAGCCGTGGCGATCGGGCCGAAGGCACGCCATTGCTTTGTCCAGGCACCGGGGGAGGTGCCTTAGCAACGCCCGCCCGCATGCGGCCATTTGGCCGTGGCCGGCGGGGAAGGAAAGAGGGATGAGATGCCGCTGGTTCAACTCGCGCCGTCGCGTCTTCTTTCGATCTCTGACGGCGACGCGCCCGAGATCAAGGCGGGGTCCCGAATGCTTGGCATAGGCGCGCCAGAGCTTCGTTTCCCCGGCGCCAATAACGGCGTGATCACGCTGGACTTGCTCTCCTCACGTATCGAAGTCCACGCAGAGAAAGGAGTCTAACCATGTCCCTCGGTCTAGCATTATCGGGCGGCGGTTCTCGGGCGGCGGCGTTTCACCGTGGCACGCTGAGGGGGCTTCAGGAGGTGGGCCTTCTCGACCCGGTTGACATCGTCTCGACGGTCTCGGGCGGCTCGCTCTTCGGGGCGGCCTGGGTGGTGGCCAAGAAGAACAACACCGGGCTTGACGCCTTCCTCGCCATCATGGCCAACGAGCTTGAAAAGGGCTTCGTCGCCCGCGCCCTCGCCTCCTGGAACGTTTTCAAGCTCCCGTCCCCCTGGTACGACCGCACCGATCTCTTCGCCGACGCCTTCGACAAGATCTTCTTCAACGGCATGAAGCTCGAAGCTCTGCCCGACAAGCCGGCCCTCTGCCTCAACACGACGGTCCTCAACACCGGCCAGGTCGGCAAGTTCACGAAGGACGGCTTTCAGACCTCCGGGCGCTACAAGCATTACAAGAAGCCGCTCCCTCTCCAACACATCCCCCAGCTCGCCTCCTTTCCGGTCGCCCGCGCCGTCGTCGCCTCCGCCGCCTTCCCCATCGGCCTCAACCCGCTAAACCTTCGGCGCGGCAAGGAACTGCCCCAAGGCTGGGGCGCGGGAACCGAAGTGGAGGGGTTGGACTCTCTCCAGTTGACCGACGGCGGCGTTCTCGAAAACCTCGGCGCCGAAACCCTGCTCACCAGCTCCAGGCTCGCGCGCTGGGACCTGGTCGTGAGCGACGCGGGCACCGCCGAGAGCCTGTGGCGGCCGTCGCTCTCGGAGCGCATCCGGGGCGGCCTCATGGGCGCGATATCGGCCGACACGCTCGCGGGCGTCAGCGTCCTGATGAACAACAAGAACGACCGCCACATGCGCTTCGAGATAGTCGCGGCGCTCGAAGAATCGTGGATGGCCTCCTCCCTGCTTCCGCCGCGCCCCTGGCCCATCTCCGGAATGGAGGAACTTCTCTATGACGAGTTCCTACCGCAGCCAGTGCCCCGTCCGCCGCACCGCCGAAAGCTCCTGTTGGCGAGGGTGGACCAGAGCTGGAGCGACCTTCTCGTCTCGATCGCCCGGTGGCGGCTGATCGAGCTGGGCGCGGGCCCCGACGAGGCCGCGCAGTGGCTCCATGACAAGAACCCCGCCCCCGTCGAAGCCTTTCTCTCCAACCAGGGCATCAACCTCGCCCCCGCCAAGGCCATCTACGACAACGACCTCAAGGGACGCCAGGGCGTTGACACCTGCAACGCCGTCTCCACCAACTTCACCGCCCTCAAGCAAGAAGAGGTCGACGCCCTCTACCACCACGCGCGATGGCAGGTACACCTGTTGAAGGAGATTTATTGGTGAGGACTAAGACAAGGCAACGAAAAAGGGCAGGGGAGTGCGGAGAACCAGGCTCACTTCGACGCCGCAGATCCAAAGAGCGGAGGCTGGCGGCGCTTGTCGTTGCTCTTTTTCTCCCCCCCGGCATTGGGCCGGGCGGGGTGTTATGCCGCTAGAGGGTGACTGTTTTAGAGGAGGTATTCATGCCGTACACGGAGAAAGAGTTGGTGGAGTTGGGTTCGAGGTTTTCGACGCAGAGGATCATCGAGCAGGGGAACGTGTCGGTGGCGATGGCGCGGGCGCACCAGCAGGAGCTTCAGCGGAAGTTTCCGCCGGCGAAGACCGAGGAGCTGGCGGCGCTGATCGCCGACATCCAGTCGAAGTTCTCGGGGCAGGCGGGGGCGAAGGACGCCTACGGCACGGGCAACGAGCCGGTGCTTCATAAGATCCACGAGGCGAAGCGGTGGATCATGGACGTGATAACCTCCGCCGATAACGCCTACGAGGAGGAGCCGGAGCTTCGGGACGAGTTCCACAAGGCGGGCAAGCTGGGAACGAGCGTCCCCAAGATCACGGGAAGGCTCCAGGTGATCCTCGCGCTGGCCGAGAAGCACCAGGCCGACCTCGCGCCGTGGGGCATCGGCGACGCCGACCTTCAGAAGGGCAAGACGCTCTTGGGCGAGCTGGCCGCCGCCGACGCCGCGCAGGAGCAGGCGGTCAAGAACCTTCCCGCCGCCACCAAGGCGCTCTACATCCAGAAGGCCAAGGCCTACCTCCTTCTCAAGAAACTCAGCAGGGCCGCCAGAGACATCTTCCGAGACACGCCGGCGACCGAGAAGCTCGACCTTCACATTCTCAAGCGCCACGGAAGCAGGCATTTCCACTCGGAGGAAACCCCGGCTCAAGTGGCCCCCGCGCCGCCCGCACAAGGCTCTCATTAGACTCAGGGGTGAACGGCCAGAAAACGGTTTTCGCCTAGCAGGGGCGGGCGTCATGCCCGCCCCTCTCTTGTTTCGGGCTTGTGGGCCAAGGGCGCAGGGGCTCCGCAACCTGCGTAGAACGCCTGCACGCGCCCTGGAAGGAGCCGCCAAGAACGCCGACCGGCGGCTTCCCTCCATGAAACGGCCCCTTCCCGTCAGCCGGTTGCCTCTTTCCGTCCATCTGCACGGGGGGCCCACTCCTCAAGAAAGATGCTTCACGACCCCGGCAACCGCGTGCGCGAGTTAGGATTCGGAAAGGCGCCAGCACGGAAGAACCCTTTCCGCCTTGGGACTCGGGGTAGCGCCAACAAGGAACGGCGCCGTCCGCTTTAGGAGCGGGGGTAGAGCCGGCAGAGCCTATGGGTAGCGCCACCAGGGAACGGAGCTTTCCGCCTACGGGAGCGGGGTAGCGCCAGCAGGAAAGCCCCCTTTCACACCCGGGAAAGGGGGTGGCGCCACTTCGGTAGAGGAGGGGCGCCACTAGGGAATGTCCCTTTCCGCCCCGGGAACGGGGATGGCGCCATCATGGCAGATGGGGTTCAGACCAAAGAAAGGAGGGGGCGCCACCCCGGAACGGCCTTTTCCGCCTTCGGAATGGGCCTTTCGAGACCAGGGAAAGGGGGGGCTGTTCCTTGGGGAAGGAGGGGGTGTTCCTTCGGTTAGGCGGGTCTGACCCCTGGGAACCCACCCTTCAACCCTTGGGAAGCGGGCTTTCAACACCAGGGATCGAGGGGGGTGCTCCCTGGGACAGGGGGGGATGCTCCTTCGGGTCGGGGGGGCTGACCCTTGGGAACGGGCCTTTCGAGACCAGGGAAAGGGGGGCCTGTTCCCTGGGGAATGAGGGGGTGATCCTTCGGACAGGGGGGACTGCTCCTTCGGAATCTACCCTTCAACCCTTGGGAAACGGGCTTTCAACCCTTCGGATGGGGGGAGATGCACCCCGGGGTTGGGAGGGCCGATCCTTGGGAACCAACCTTTCGACCCTTGCTTAGCGGCCCCTCAACACCATGGAACCGGCGAGCCGTCCCTCCGGATGAGGGGGCATGATCCCAAGGAAGATGCCTCTCAACCTTCGGAACCGGCCCTTCACCTTCAATACCCACGAACGCGCTTCCTCCTTCCCGCCCCCGCTCCCGAAGCCAGACGCGCCGCTCGGTTGGCCCTTCGCGCCAGCCGCCCCCGTTCCCGCGCGCTTGCTTTCTCGCCAGTCAGGCGCCTCAGAAAAAACACACGTTCTTTTCATTTTCGCCGAGACTATAATGTCGCTAAGGACGGGCCGTGGCCAAACGTGGACCCCGCGCAACTCCGCCACTAGTTTTGCTCCGGCCGCAAAAAGCACAAAGGTCGCGTCAACAGAAGAGAAAAAGAAGCAGCGATGTGGGAGGAAGGCCCCATTTTAGCGATACGTGGGAATTCAATAGATGCCGTTCGAGGCGAACCGTGCTAAGATACAGATGCAGGAGGTGGCAATATGAACGAGTTCTATATCCGCTTTTTGGCGCCTGTAATTCCGCAGACAACAGCACAACTATTTCAATTGTTTGATAATGCCGTACAAACAAGAGTCGACAGACTGCACCTCCTGATCTCTTCTCCCGGTGGGTCAGTGTTTCATGGGCTATCAATTTATAATTTTCTCCGTGGCGCACCATTTGAAACCTATACCTATAACTTTGGAAGCGTGGACTCCATTGGGGTCGTGCTCTTCTGTGCTGGGAGTAGACGTTTCTCCGTACCGCACGCCCGATTCCTAATTCACTGTGTACAATTCAACATTTCCGGGCAAGTCGCCTTTGATGAGAAGCAACTTGAAGAGCATCTGAAAGGTGTCAAGATCGACCAGGAAAATATCGCACGAGTTATCGCAGATACAACCGGAAAGCCACTCCACAAATTGGAGGAAGACATGACTAACCGGACGACCCTGAATCCGCAACAAGCAAAGGACTATGGCTTGGTACATGAAATTCAATCTCAGCTTTTCCCGGCCGATGCACGCATGGCCGTGATAGGGGAACCCATGCAACAGCAACAGCCTTTTATGGTCCACGCAGCCACACCATTTACCAAGGGCTAAGAAAGGCCAACATGACGTTTTCATGGCGGGCATCATACATGTAATGGGAGGCACCTCATGCAAGTAGAAGTTTTTGCTATTGCGGATGCAGCAACTGACAATCAGGGAAAGCTGAATATTCTTGGGGCATTCGATACCATTTGGACTCAAGTGGTGCCAGCTTTGCATCCAGCTTGCTCCGTCGCCCTTAGATTTCGCTTTCTTCCTTCCGACGGAGCCCACCACGTAGTTGAAATACACATCGTGGATGACTTCCATGTAGACATTATGCCGCCTATACCAATAGAAATGAATATTGCTTTCCCCGAAGGGGCGCAATCCGCCGCCACAAACTTTGTTGCAAACATCCAAGGGCTGCAGTTGCGGCGTTTTGCGCAGCATGAAGTGCGGCTGCTAGTAAATGGGACGCTGAAAATGACGATCCCGCTCATCGTGAGAACTTCACCGGTGAGCCCACAAATCGCCCGCTAATGGTCGTGTGTCCTGGCCATGCATGTCTGCACTCATGTGAACATCTTCCTTGAGGAGGACTCCCGGTGGATAGGGACTTGATAGAAGTATTTGCTTGGATCGCCTCGATTGTTTCGGCGATCGTTGCTGTTTTTAGCGCGTGCTCGGCCAAAAAGCATTCTTCCCATGCCAAAGCCGCTGCCAAGTCCGCGTCCGCAGCCGCTTCCATTGCCTCTGTTGTAAACCAAACAGTGATCAACATGCCACCAGGCAATAACACAGTGAACCTTCAAACCGGTGCCGGTATCCAAGAGGGTAGCACCATCCCGCCAAGCGGTACCATCGTGCAAGGCGCAAGCCCACCATGTCAACCTAGCGATACTTGAGTTTTGGAGCGCGAACAGGAGTTTAACCCAATAAATCTTTCGTACTCACGAACGATGGAAATACAAAGCCAGCTTCAAAGACATCTCGCATTGTGCTTGCGGCGTGAGTTGGATAACCTTGTTATCTAACAGGGACTGATAACATTGCTTTCTAAGACTAAAGCACTTTGAAAAATCTGCTATCGCCCCGACTGCATGCTCCAGAAGCGGATTGGGAGGGAGATAGAAGTACTTAAGGTAGCTGGCGTCCACTTTTGCCTGATCAATGAGATTGCTCTTGATCAGTTCTTCAATCTTCTCGGGCCTGGTAGCCGTATTAATATCTCTAATCGGCGCAAGTATAATACTTGTAAGCTTTACCCCATTTTCTGGGGCAATCTCGCAACTATGAGAGAGCACAATCGCATCCCCTCGCTTCGGTGGCAGAGGCACTGTCCAACTGGCTGCATCTTGGCTGTTAGCTGTGACTGAATAGAGGACGCTAGCAAGGTTTATTGCCCCACAGAGATGCACTTGCCTAATGATATCCCCTTGCCGTAGGACTTTGTCCTCAAACTGATCCGCTGGGAGATACATCTCAATCATCCCAGCCATCTGCGAAATGTATCTCGGGGGAGAGGTCCTTTATAGTGGAATACTTCCTCACAAGGTCAATGTCCGTTGGTAGTATCTTATCCGCGCGCAATCTTGCGATGAAGATCGGATCGAATGGGTCATCACTCATGTCCGGGAGTCGCTGTGTAGCTTGATACCATACGCTCATGACCGCCCCCTCGATCGCCTTCTTTAGGCTAAGGTCGTGTTCAAGCTCTTGACGGATTTCCTCCCAAATTTGGCCCCCTGTGCCTGAAGCGGCATCCGTCTCCAGATTTGGGAAAGGAACCACATTTTGTGGCCGTGTACTCGAGGATGGTTCCCAGGTAATCGGCTTGTTCATTTCAGCATCCCTTCGAGATTCAGTTCTTGAGCAAGGTGGTGAGACTTCTTTGCCGCTTCAGCCAGTAATGCCTGCTGGTCTTCAAGTGGCCCTCTGAGTACCCCGATGGGCTTGGTATTGATGTCCACGACCACCTGAAGTCCACATTCCTTAAGGGGGAACTCCTTTGCATCAATAATAACTTGTTGGTTTGATTTCACAGGAATCTCTATATGGCGCGTTTCATACGCCGTGACGCCGTAGGTGACGAAGAAGTCCCCCTCCCGAAATCCAAATCTGGCCTGAAAGGAACTCAGCTCTCTCTCTTTCCTGCCTATTGTCAGCAGCCGATCAAAAAAAGGTTCAGCTGCCCGCCTAGCGTCGGTACTCACTAGTGGCAATTCGGGATACTGTAGGACCATGATGATTCCGCTCCATTCATATGGGGGCATATCCGCAGCCAGCAAAGAAAGGACTGACATACCGCGCTGCACTGCAAATTGAACCGCCGCCCCAACATCTTCTGCTACATGAGCTGGGGGAACTGCTGAAACTTCAAATCGCTCAAGTGCTACCCCCAAGATTGAATCTTGTAGCCTCAGTGCTGCGCGTGGCAAAAAAGGGGGTGCACCATCTGGCACATTAATAGAGAGTAGATTGCCGCCGACCGTCTTCTGAAGCTTCTGCAGAGCTTTCCCGCATGTCAGAACTATGGTAGGGTCAAGCCGAAAACCTGTGACCAACTGAAAACTGGCGACTCTCATCTAAATATCCTTTTCCCGAGGAGCGAGCCGTTGCTCCACAACGGGGATTATGTCCCAATTTTGCCGTTTCGTAAAGAGCAGGAAAAGACTCAACGCAAAACTGCCCCGCCACTTTCGGTCGCAAGCTACGATGCCGATCCCTAGATGCGGGGCGTATAGCAGTCTCGTCGAGCATGCCCTGCTATCCATGAATCTCATAACGCGCTTAATGAGCACTTAATTCTGCTCGTTCTTCCTCGCATCCTTCCTCTTCCCCCTTCATCCCCTCACCTCAAACTCGGTCCACAGCGGGTAATGGTCTGAGATGTGCCATGAGAGTTCTTGCGGCGTGAGGTTGCGGGAGGGCATGGCGGTCTTGGTGAAGTCGTAGTTGCCGCCGGTCTGGTAGTTGAGGGAGAGGGCGGGGAGGCGGTTCTGTCCCGTGAACCAGGCGATCTGGTCGTAGAACTGGCCGAGGTTGGGTTTGGCCGGGTCGGCGAAGAGGGTGCGGGGCTTGTCTTGCAGTTCTTTGGGGACGGTGAGGCCGGTGCTGGTGAAGGCCTGGTACAGGGGGTCGTCCTTCCTGTCTATGTTGAAGTCGCCGAGCGCGATGATGTTGTGGTCGTAAGCGTTCACGTTTTTCGCCCAACCGGCGAGCCACGAGGCGATGGCCGCAAGTTCGGGCACGCGGTCTTGCGCCTTGGGGCCGTATTTGACGTGCAGGGTGACGAGGATGAAGGTCTTGCCTCCCGAGAGGAAGCTGACGGCGTAGGGGGCGCGGGCGAACTGCTCGGTGAGGGCGCCGGGGGCGATGGAGGAGAGCTGTTCCTTGGGGACGACGATCTCGCACGCGAGGCCGGAGAGGGCCACCTTGCGGGTGTCGAAGAGGAAGGCGAGGCGCTCGCCGTTGCCCGCGTCGCCCGCCGTCACGTCGGTGAGGATGAAGTGCCAGTTGTCGCCGAGCGCCTTGAGCATGTGGCGCAGGGCCTTGAGGTCGGCGCGCACCTCTTGCAGGGCGATAACGTCGAAGTGCGAGACGATCTCGGCGATGGCGAGCAGGGAGTGGAGGTCGCGCTTGGGGCTGTCGCCCTTTTGGGAGGCCCACTTTTCGGTCAGGCCGCCGAAGTCGCGAAGGTTCCACGTCGCGATGAGAATGTTGCGCTCGACCTGCTTCGCGGGGATGGCCTTGTCGAGAGAGGCGCGGAGCGAAAGGATGTCTTTTGCAACCTGCGTCGGCGGTGCATCCGTAATCGTTGGCATGAGAGCCTCCTGACGGCTCAACCTTACCCGCCCCGCCCTCCCCGTGTCAAGCGCACGGCGAGAAAAGAGAGCGGCGATGTTGAATGTTGATTTGTTAATTGATGTAGTACATCCATTCAAAATTAAGAATTCAAAATTCAACATTTGCAATTTGCTCCGCGCTGCTCAGGTCTGAGTGCTGAGGACTGAGGGCTGAGGACTGAGGACTGAGTGCTGAGTGATGAGTGGCGGCGATGCCCGCGAACGACGCGCATCCTTTACTTCTAATTTCTCCGGCCTTTGCAAGCAAAGGCCGCTACGTCTAACTTCTAACGTCTAACTTCTCACAATCCTTTCTTCGTGCCCTTTGCGCCTTTATGGTGAGAATGCTTTTCGCGAAGCGGCGGGCGCCCATCGGCCTTGCGCCTCCGTAACGCGCGCGAATCTTGCATTCTTCACCATTCACTGCTCACTAGTCACTACTCACCACTCACCACTAGCGCTTTCCCATATTCGCCTCGCATGTATTGACCATTATGTCCAAATAATATAGACTTACTGGCGGAGAGTATGGTATGGCGAGGCCAAAGGGAATGGAGCGATCGTTGAGCGCGGATGCGTTGCGCCGGGCAATAGGGCGCGAGGAGTTCGACTACGTGACCTTGGTCGACGCGCTCAAGGGGTACGCGAGGCCGCGCGCCAAGGTAACGGCTCTTCTGCGACAAAACGCCATCATCCGCGTCAAGAAGGGACTTTACGTCTTCGGCCCCGAGATCCGCCGACGCCCGTTCTCGCCGGAGTTGCTCGCGAACACGATTTACGGGCCTTCCTATGTTTCGATGGAGTACGCCTTGGCCCATTACGGGCTCATCCCCGAGCAGGTCAACGAAGTGACCTGCGCCTCCCTTGGAAGAAACAAGCGGTTCAACACGCCGGTTGGACGCTTTTCCTATCAAGCCATTCCGGAAAGGGCCTTCTGGATCGGCGTGGACCGGCTGGAGCTCGAACACGGCGCCGCCTGCCTCATGGCGACGAGAGAGAAGGCTCTCGCGGACGTAATCCATCTTGCCAGGCGCACCAACCTGAACAGCCTCCGCGAAATGAAGACCTACCTTGTCTCGTCTCTGCGAATCGAGGAGGAGCCTCTGTCTGAACTCGACAAGGGCCGCATGAACGCCATCGCGAAGTCGTATGGTTCACGCCGCGTCTCTCGCCTGGCCAAGGTTCTCTCGATGATTCGCCAAGAGGCCGCCCATGAATGAAGCCGTTGCCAGAATGCTTTCAAAGTACAAGCTCGACAGTACGGATGCCTATTTGCGCGCCCTTCGCGAGATTCTTCAGGAGATCGCCTTGCTTGGGCTGTGGCGCGCCAAGTTTTTCGAGGAGGCCGCCTTCTACGGAGGGACGGCGCTGCGCGTTCTCCACGGCTTGGACCGCTTCTCCGAGGACCTGGACTTTTCCCTCCTTCGTCCCGACGATGCGTACGATCTCAGCCGTTACAGCCGGGCACTCAAGGCCGAGCTGTTGGCGTTCGGCTTCGAGGTGGAGATCATCTCCAAGAAAAAGGAGCGGGGAACGGCGGTTCAGTCGGCTTTTCTCAAGGCCGATACCATCAGGCAACTCGTCGAGGTGCGGGCGGGCGATGCTCTTCTGCGCGGCATTCCAAAGGGCAAGCTGGTTAAGATCAAGCTGGAAGTGGACACCGCGCCTCCTCCGGGGTTTGAAACCGAAGCGAAGTTTCTTCTCAATCCCATTCCTTTCTCGGTGCGGGCTTATAGCCTGCCCGATCTCTTTGCTGGAAAAATGCACGCGCTCCTATGCCGGCGCTGGAAGAGCCGGGTGAAGGGACGGGACTGGTACGACTTCGTCTGGTTCGCGGCCAACCACCCACGCCTTGACCTCGCTCACCTGCGCGAGCGAATGGTTCAGAGCGGCCATTGGCCGAAAGACAAGCCGCTCACTCCGGCCGCGTTTCGAAGAACTCTCGATGAAGCCATCAACAGCGTGGATTTGAAAAGCGCCAAGAAGGAAGTCGCGCCGTTCGTCGCCGATCCGGACGCTCTGTCCGTCTGGAGCCCCGAATTCTTCCATGCCATCGCCCGCAAGGTGAAGATCGTTTAGCGCGCAAGAAACTCATCAACTCAGAAACTGGCGACGCCCGCGCAACGTGCAAGTTGATAAGCGGATAAGTTGGTGGGCTTATGGGAACTGTAATTTTGAATGGAGGAAGACCCGAATGTTGAATTCTAAATTTCTAATTTTGAATTGTGGTACTACGTCTATTGAATAGAGCCTTCTACCCCAATTCAACATTCAAAATTCACCGTTCGCAATTCGCCCGCGCCTCCGTGGTGAGATGTCCTTTCTTTCGGCCTTCGGCCGGATCGGCATCTGGAGACGCCCCCTACAACCTCTCACGTCTGACTTCTTACGTTCTTCCCTTCGTGCCCCTCGTGCCCTTTGTGGTGAACATAGCTTTCCGCGCGAAGCGCGATTAGGCGCGGCGGCGTCAGCCGGCGGCGGCGATGAATCTCGCGACCTTCGCGCGAAGGGCCACCGGGTCGCCCTTGCAGATATATCCTTCCACGCCGAAGTGGCGGGCGGATTGGCGAAGCGAGTCCTCGTCGTTCGATGAGTAGAAAACGATGGGGACGTTGCGCGTCGAGAGGTTCCCCTTCGCCAGCTTGGCAAGCTGTTCACCGCTGAGCGCGGGCATGTTGATGTCCATGAGGACCAGGTCCGGCTTGATCGTGTGGATCAGGTGCGTGGTCCCAAAAGGGTCCCCGTGGACGAAGACGGTGTAGCCCTCCTCCTCAAGCAGGTTCCTCGTCGCTTCCAGGTGGCGCTTGTCGTCGTCCACGATCAGAATCGTTTTGCTCATCTTCCTCCCCTTTCTTCGCTGGCAGGCGGATTGTGAAGGTGCTCCCTATGCCGGCCGCGCTTTGCAATTGGATTGTCCCGCCCAACAGGCCGACCATCCGCTTGCTTATCGCGAGGCCAAGGCCGGTCCCTTCGTAACGCTTCGTGCGCACGTTTTCAAGCTGGCTGAATGCGATGAACAGCTTGTGCTGGTCTTCTTCCTTGATGCCCATTCCCGTGTCCGACACCGAAATCAGAACGCTGTCGCCGTCCCTGGCCACGGATATGCGGATCTTTCCCTGCTCGGTGAACTTGCTCGCGTTGCTGGTGAAGTTTATCAGCACCTGTCGAAGCTTGACGGGATCGGAGCTTATCCAGAACGGCGACTCCGGCCACGCCGTTTCAATGTCCACCGGCTTGCTTCCCAGAAGGACGCGCGTGGTGTCGGCCACTTCGCGTATCATCGGCACGAGGTCGAACCTTTCGGCCAGCACCTCCATCCGGCCCGCTTCCATCTTCGACAGGTCGAGGATGTTGGTGATCACGCTTCGGAGGTTCGTGGCGGACGAGAGGAGCAAGGCGAGGCGGTCCCTCAGTTGTTCGACGTGGCCTCTTTCGGAGGCCATCCTCATCAGCTCGCCCAGTTCGAGTATCGCGTTGACGGGGGAGCGCAGCTCGTGCGTCACGTGGGCGATGAATTCGGACTTGACCCGGCCTATCTCTTCAAGCTCCTTCGCCTTGGCCCTGGCAATCTCCTTGTCCATCAAGATGGAGGCCAAGGTGCTGCTCTGTTCCACTATCATCCGCTTTATGGAGAGCAGGCCGTTGAAGGAGCCGTCATCCTCCGTGACGACTATTTCGTCGTAAACGTCGTCAGGCGCCCTCAGCATGGCCAGCTTCAGGACGTCGTCCAACTTTTCGCTCGTATGCACCTTCATTGGGTACTTGTCGGCGAGCAATATCACCGGCCTCTTGCTGTAAAGCTCGTATCCGTAACGGCGGAATAGCTTGAAGAAACTCTTCTGCCTCGTAAGGAGCCCGAGCGGCCGCCCGTCATTGACCACGGCCACGGCGTCAAGATGGGTGGCGTCGAAGAAGGTCTCGACGACTTCGTGCACCGGCATCGTGGGCAAAACCCATTCCCTGTTGGCGACCAGCATCCCCACCTCTGGAAAGCCGTCCAAGGATTCGACAGCCGCCACGCCCCACCTCCAGACTGCAAATATCACTCTCAACTGTTTCTGGCGGATTGCCTCCGTTTTGCGCGAAAGAAACCAACGAGGTCGCGATTGCGGGCGCGGGAAAAGTTAGAAGATTAGATGGTGAGAAGGTGAGAAGGTTAGAAAGTTAGAAGGTGAAAAAGTAAGACGCGGCGCATCCCGCCACGGCGTTTGCCTTCTTACTCTCTCACTCTCTCTGTCTTGACACGCGGGGGCGGGGTGTAGTAGATTTGGCTTGGCGCCGATTTGAACCACAGCTTGCGGGCGCCTAAGAAATGCGGCTAAAGCGTGGGCGGGGACCCGTCCAGCTTGCTGCGGCGGGTTTTTTATTTGGGCCTGAGCTTCAACGCGAGGCCGGGCTAAAATGATCTTCGAGCGCCGATTTGAACCACAGCTTGCGGGCGCTTAAGAAATGCGGCTAAA
>DAHXMK010000419.1 GCA_027365515.1 Candidatus Aminicenantota bacterium | reverse complement strand
AGCGTCCCTCCCGCGCCTCGCCTAAGCGTCAGCGCCTCATCGGCTGAAAGGTGCGCCCAGCCTACGTCCACCGCGTACTGAATCAGCGGGTTCTGAACCGTCGTGCGCTCCGTGCCGAGTGTGGTCATGGCGCCTTGCCCCGCGGGCTCGATAAGACATCGCCTGTCCATAGAACCACCGCTTCCGCGAGCGCAAGTTCTTTCTTGAACTCCTCTTCGGATACTGGCTCGAAGTCTCCTGGATACCGAATTTCGGTGGCGTAAGGGGTCAGTTGCTCCGCGAGCCGGACGGCCTCGGGCACGTTAAGGCCCCAGCTTTCCGCGAGGTCCAACAATCTTCGGATGTCATGGGTTTTCGGAAACTCCGCGCCGAGATGGACCAGGACCGCCTTCACGGCTTTCTCGGCGGCCTGCTGGGCGTCAAAGCCGAAGTCTTCCCACAGGACCTCCTCCGGTTTGGGCTGGCGAGCCCTCGCCAAGTGGCTCTTTGCCCTTTTCATCCACTCTCTCGCCGATGAGGAAGCCTGCTCAGCGTCCATAGATCACCTTCCCTTCCTTCAGGGCGGGCCTGTAGATGAGCCCGAGGGTCTCCTTGTGCTTTTCCAAGTCCTCTGGTGCCGCGACGATGAGGTCCACGGCTACGGGGACGCCCCTCAGGCGCATGTGAAGGGCCTGCGCCGTCCTGCGCCGGTGGACATTCGATTTCACCACGAGGAGGTCCACGTCGCTGTCCGGTCCCATCTCGCCCCTGGCCGCCGAGCCGAAAAGGATGATCTTCTCGGGAGCGACGGCCTCCACGATGCGCCGCACGATCTCGCGGAGCACCGATTCGTCGAGGGTCCCGCTCTCGTACCGTGCTGGGAGCTCGGCAACGTGCTTGGCCTGCGCCTTTTTCATCAACGGCGTTACCCGCACCTCACCGGTCATGAGGAGGTGGAGCATCTGTTCAAACACGACTGCGCTCTGCTTCCTCAGCGAATGATGCGCCATAAGTGCTTGGTCTACTGTATCAAGAGTGCGAGCGATCTCGAGTTGCTCTTCTCTACTTGGCCTGGAGACCGGGACCGATGAGAGAATGGTCGTATTGATATTCGGCATTATGCTTCCGACAGAATGGCTTCTGAGATACGCTTGAGGCGATGTTGATTCGAGGTGATACGAAAGGAAGAGCGGGGCAATCTGCTGAGTATCAACCCGCACGATCAAGCAGCCTGTTCCACAGAGCCAGCCTTCTTCATTCGTAGAAATATAGGCATGCAACCCCACATCCCCCCGCCTGCTGAAAAGGATGTCCCCCTTCCTCAGCGTGTGCCTCTTCAAACGGAGAGCATTTTCCTTAGAGATAAGTGGAATGTCCTCTGACACTACACGTCCTTCTCTCATGTGGGTTGGATTGATGATGGGGACGCCAGAACTTTCATATTCGGACGAATGAAGTTGGCTCCCGAAGGGCCCGGTCTGAATAGAACCATTGGGTGGGGCACATAGGTTGCCAAGCTTCACCACCTCCCAGCTCTCGGGGATCTCGCCGATTTCGGTTTCCTTAAGGGGCTCGCCGCGAAGGCCTTCGCGGAAGAGCTTGGCGAGGGTGGCGGCCTTGAGTTCCTTCAGCGTGGCGATGATCTTGTCCTGCGCCTCCACCGCCCCCTGGAGCTTTGACAGCACGCCCGCAATGGCGCGCTGCTCGGGAAGAGGCGGGAGAGGGATCTCTTGCTCCATGACATCGCCATCGCTCACGGCAGGGTAACTAGCGCCTCTCTGAATATTCTCCATTCGCGCCGTGAAATCCTCGGTGAGAAGCGAGTAGTATAGAAATCGGTTGTTCAGCTTTTCCGGGACCGACCGAAGAACGCAAAAGGCGGTGGAAACCACTTGTCCGTCGCGACTACCTGGAATTAGGGCCACTCGCTTAAGCGTCGGTCGGACGGTCGCGAAGATCACGTCCCCTTCTCGAACGATCTTTCGTGCCCGACTCGGTGCCTGCGAACCTTGGTACGCCGTCGAGTTGGTGATTGACCACGATTCATTGCTGATCGCTGATACGTCAATGTACTCGAAGGTGCTCCGAGGTTGACGCGCAGGGTTCGCGGTTTCCGTCCGGGTGCAGCGCGAGCTTATCGGGGCGAGATCCCACCCTTCCGGCAGTTCACCGTTTGGCATGGGACCTCCGCTTCGACATACCCACGAATCGCGCCGAGGGCGATGCTCCTACGGCAGGGCGACGGTCTGCTTGTAGAAGCGGCGCCTCGCCGCAACCGATGTCACCGTTTGCCATGGTTTGTCGTGCTCCTTCCTGGGCTCTGATTATCCCCAAGCTTATATCCGATTTCTCTCCACGCCATTGCTCCCTTTTGCCAGGGCCAACGTCCGGGCGGGAGCAATAGAAGGTCAGTGTATTCAATGGGTTGCCTCTGCATATTGCCCCCTTATTGCCCCTCGCCTGGCGGATTCGGTGCAATTGTCCCCACATACCACCTGGCGCTTCTAGTTCTACCAGAGCAAAGTGCCTTGCCATCTCGTTTAAGCTCCAGCAAGAGCTTTTGCACTTGGTGTCTGCTGAGCGCGGGGAGAACTTGCATGAGGTCCTTGAGAGGGCTTCCATCCCTGGAATTTTCCTTGATATGCCGCAGAAGGAGCGTCTTATTTGTTTCTTTGTCCAGTCCCTTTTTCCGCGTGTAGGTTCCCTTTCGGCCGATCAGAGTGTAAAACCGTCCACTGAGAAGGAACCGCCCCCGGCCCGCCCGCTCCAAGACGCCCGCATCCAAGAGCGCAGCCAGTCGTCCTCGTAAATGATCCGGCACGGGCGCCTCCCGATGGATTCGGTCCAACAGCAGAAAGTCCTGGGTCGAGAATGTGAGCCCCGTCTCTCGCCCGACTCGCTCCAAGAACTGGACAAAAGCCGGGTCTTGGACCTCCCCTTGGAGAGTCAGAGTCACTTGGTGGGCATCTGTGCCGGAGAAATCCGGGAGGGATTTGCCCTGCCGGATGCTCTGCTCGTATATAAGATTCATTCCCTGCCCTGAGCGTTCCACGAGACCGCATCGGGCAAAGATGTCGGCAATCCTTCGGTTTCGCGGAATTTGCCGGTCAAGGATGTTCTCCAGCGTGATGCCATGGGGAAATCCGCCAGGGCTTTCTATCGCCAAGCGGCGCGGGTACTGGCGCACGAAAACGCACGCAGCGCTTTGGTAATCACGATGGCCTACGGCGTTGAGAATGGCCTCCCGGACGGGACGCTCCGCAAAGGTCGGAATGTCTAATAGGAACAGGCCGTTCTGGTAATGCTGGAGATCGTTACGCAGGTTGATGGCCTGCCAGAGGGTGTCGTAAAAGCTGAAAAATCCTTGCCGAAATTCCAACCGCTGTTGCGCGGGGCCAGCGGCATCGTTTGACCGATATTCAAAGACGACTTCAGCTTGGGCCAAGTTTTTTTCGACGGCCCGCCGCGTACCAAACAAGATCAGACCAGCATAGGTCAGGCTATGGCCAGAGACTGCCTCGATATCTTGGAGAAGCTGCTCGTGGGTAAGGTTCTCTAATTGGCGGTTGCCCGACTTCGCTATCCACAGGCGGCGAAAAGCCTCAATGGAGATAGGATCCAAGTCTGCCAACGTCGCGGTTTCACACGCATCAGCGGAAAAGTCGTGGGCCACCTCAGCGAAAATGAACCGTAGCCTCTCCGGGCTCATGTCCCCGAGACTGTCGCCCCTCCGCTCAAGGTAACGACCCTCAAAGGCTATTGCCCTTCCAATCGGCCTTGGTGGAACGTTGAAGATAAGAACGCGTCCGTTAGGATGATGAAGCTCGTCTATTTCGACCGCAAGCTGTAGCTTTTGAATGATGTAAGTCCGTGGCTCCTCGATCTGGGGAAATGCTTTGGTGCCTATAACTTGGCGCGGCCGTCGGTCAGTTACTCCAAGAATGACTTTCCCACCGCCCTCGTTAGCCAGCGCCGTACAATATTGGACCAGCTTGTCTTTGCTCCATCCTTCTTTCGCTTCCTTGAATTCGAGATGTTCGCCCTCCACCTCATGGAGAAGAGTAGCCAACTGCTCCAGGGTAGTGGTCATGGCAAACCCTCCGTCGAAGAAGGACCCCACTGACCATCGCTGGCCAAGCTAATGAGATGTTTGGAGACCCGCTTTGGAAGAGCAAAGAGGGCCGTTGGTGCCCCCATCACGAATTTGTCAGATGCTGTCTGACTTTTTTCAGTGGCCTTCCCGGGCCATTCCGCAGACAATGTCTGCGTTTTCTTGGCGGCAGGGAACGCTGTGGCAGATTTTTCAGACGGTGTTCGGGTTTTCTTTTGGCCCAATTTCCGAGACGCTGTCTCGGAAATTTCGACAACCTCGAACGCGAGATAGAAGCGGCGCATGTTCTCGATGTTGTCCGGTGAAAAGCCACGGCCGAATCTGGATGTTAGGTCGTCAGACAGCCGCTTCAAGAGGGCCTCTCCGTAGCCTGCCCTGTGGCGGCCCGCTTGTTCGCTTTCAACGACTCTGCGACCGATTTCCCAGTAGGTCGCAGTCATGATCGCATTGACAGTTCGTGCGGAGCACCGCCGTGCCTCTTTGACGAGGGACACCATGCCGGCGAGAAGTCCACCATAGTCTTGAACAGCGATCGCGTTCTTGGCAGAGGGCTCTAGCGGCATTGGACCCCCAAAAAAGCAAAACCCCGCCGGAGGCCTTTCGGCTGATCCAACGGGGAGCAGACTATAGGTGTAAAGTAGCTCTTCATATGGAAAAAGTCAAGCTCGCACTTTGAGGTCACATCCTGTGATCTCAAGCGCACCACACACCCCCGTTTAGGCATTCTTGCCTCCCCACTTATAACCCAGCCCCGTGAAGATGCCCGCCAATTCATGATCAAGCGTCCGCGCGGCCTGTTGGTGTTTCGCCAGCTCGTCCAAAAGGGTCTGGATGTCCCGATGCTCGGTAGGGGCAAGGCTGGTCACGTAACGCGAGGGCGAGAGGTTGAAGTCGTTGGCGGCGATCTCCTCCAGGCCCACGACTTTCAGCAAGTGTTCAACTTCTTTACCCTCATGAAAGGCCTGGGCGAGGCGCTTGACAGTCTCCTCGGGCAGGAAGTTTTTGGGCCGGCCCTTCTGGAACTCGGCGCTGGCGTTTATGAAGAGAATCTTTCCTTTCCGGTCCTCCCGCTTGGCGTTGTTCAGAACCACGATGAGGCCCGCCGCCGTGGTGTTGTAGAAGAGGTTGTCGGGCAGGAGGATCACGGCTTCGACGAGGTCGTTCTCGACAAACCACCGCCTGATAACCTTCTCCCGGTTCTCGCCCTCGTTCCCACTGCCTCGGGCTCCAGCCCCCGTGTCAATGACCACGGCGGCGCGGCCCCGCTCCTTGAGGCTGGCATGGACGTGTTGGAGCCATGCCCAGTCGGCACTGGAGCCGGAGGCGAAGCCGCCGCGCGCGGCGAAGCGCTCGTACGGGTCGTTCTCGTAGGTGGCCTGCTCGAAAGTCTTCTGGTTCCACATGGGGTTGGTGACCACCATGTCGAAGCGCTTGAGGCTCGCGCCGTCGAGAAACTTGGGATTGACCATGGTGTTGCCCCGCGCGATTTCGCCCTCCATGTCGTGGACCACCATGTTCATGCGCGCGATGGCGAAGCTGGAGCCAGTCAGCTCCTGCCCGTGTAGCTTCAAGGGCCGGGCCACGGACTTCTCGCGCTCCTTCAGGGCGAGCTGGCATTTGATAAGGAGGCCTCCCGAGCCAGTGCATGGGTCATAGACCTCTTCCCCCTGCCGTGGCGCCATGATGTAAGCGAGCAACCATCCCACTTCCATCGGCGTGAAGAATTCGCCCGCGCTCTGGCCCTGGCCCTCTGCGAACTTGCGCAAGAGGTATTCATAAGCCCGGCCAAGAAAGTCGGGCTCTACATCCTTCAGTCCCAGACGGTGTTTTGGGTGGCTTAGAAGTTCGATGACCTTGGAGAGGGCCTCGTCGCTGATCTCGCGCTCACCGTTGCGAGTCTCGTTGAAGTCCACCAGATCAATGACTCCCTGCAGGGAGGGATTCGCCTTGGCGATGGCGCGGATGGTCGTGGTCACTTGCTCGCCTAAAGTGCGGGGACGTTTCCCTTCCGGCCAATCAAAGGTCTGCCGCCCGCTCAGGATGGGCCAAGTGGCTTCGGTGGGAAGGTAGAAACGAACGAGGGAGTGGTCCTTTTCGAGAATTGCCCTCGCCGTGGCTTCGTCGCCGAACTGCTCCACGAGGCGGGCCATCTCGTCTTCGAAAACATCCGAAAGCCGCTTGATGAATAGGAGCGGCAAGATGTAGTCCTTGAACTTGGGAGCATCCTTCTCGCCTCGTATTGAGCAGGCCGCTTTCCACAGAAGGTTCTCCATGGACTTGATGTCCAGAATGGAACCGGCCTCGCCGCTGGTCGCTTCTTTCGAGCGACGTCCACGTGGGCGGCGCGTGATAGTGGAAGGCCGTATGAGAGCGAAGCGTTCACGTATGTCCGCGTAAGGCGCCCCAAGGCCTTTGATGAAGCGCTCGATGGATTGAAGGGCCAAGATGTCCGGTTGGGTCCTGCCCCTTTCCCATCGGTACACGGTTGGAAACGAGACCCCCAACTCCGCAGCAAGTTTCTCCTGGCTTATTCCCAATCGCCCGCGCAGTTCACCAAGAAGTCGCGTGATTTCGCTAGCGCCGTTGCTGCTATCTGCCATATAACCCTCCTTGGCAAAATATAGGGCGTGGATAAGAATAATGCAAGTGCCTAGTCATGTGATATCGCTATTAAATGATGTTAAAGCGAATTATAGCATTTCTACAAGTGGGAATAGGCCACTAAATTCGTGAATTCAAACCACTACCCTTGTTCCACTTGGTATTCACTTTAGACAGTCCATGCCCGTCGCTCTTGGCGCCTCACGGTCTTTTATTGCACCGTGAGGCGGATCTCCTCGCTGTTGCCCTTGATGTGTGGCGCGTACATCGCCTGTGCCTGGGCTGGCATGACGTGGAAAATGCCTGGCGTCTCCGCGTACAATTCGTACTGCATTTCCCACGCACCGGCGGGAACATGAGCAAGAAAAAATACGACTTTCGTGTCTCGCAGCTCCTCGTACACTTTCTGTGTACGCGAGCCTCCTGACAGTTCGTGAGCCGAGAGTTGGCCGCCGCTTCGGACCTCAATGCTTTCCAGGCCGGCAGGCTTGAAGTCCTCGACAAGAACATAGTCCGCGTCCTGGTCCGCCTTGAGCGTCAAGGAGCATTCGACACGGTCTCCGCTTGCAATGGCGCCTCCGTCCTTGATTTCCTGGCGAACGATAATATCGCCCTTCAGCAGCGTGGGGACGCGTTTGAGCAGGGTGTACTTGCGAACAATAGCCAGCCCGGCCCCGGCGCTCTTGACCGGCTCTTCCAGGCTGTAAAAGCGCTCCAGCGCCGACACGAACAGCGGCCCGCCGCCGGATTTCCTTTGTACCACTATCTCATTCTCCCCGTCGCGCAGGAGTGACGGATCAACATGGAAGCTGGTTTCATCCAGCACCGGCTCATCAGCACTGATCAAGAGCCGTTTTGCAAGATGCCCATTGACATGGACATCCAAGCGGCCAGAACCCGGCCGCTCGTTGGCGCGGACGATGTAGTCATTGAGCGCGAGTACCGCCAATGCCGTGTCCCTCGTATTGCTCCACTGCGGACCCGTCCGGTGCACCAGAAGCCAGGCGGCCGCTTGAGCTACTAGCGGACTCTTGGGATCAGCGGCTAACAATGCCCGCAGGGCGCAGGCCGTGGTTTCCGTGGGGCCAAGCGACCAGCGCCACCATGAACCCTGCTCTCCCCAAAATGCCAGACGTTGCCCTTTTTCGGCTTGTTCGCTCTTTGCTGATTTCTCCAAGTCTCTTGCAAGGCCCTTGGCCCAATCCGCCCGCCCAAGATCATAAGCGCTCAAGGCTAAAAGGGCCTGTCCATAGGGCGTCAGCGTCGTCCTTCGTTCCCAAAGCCCCTGGAGCGCTTCAAGAGCCGCGGCGGGAGGCTCCTTCTCCGGCCCACCCTTTTCCCCCTTGGCCATTTCCGCGTGAGAAGACGCCACCGCATATAGCATCCACGCCATTAGATTGCCGTCGGCATCCTTTTTGGAAAGGCGCGCCAAGAGAAACTCTTGGGCCTGCCGCAAGACATCGTCGGCAACCTCTATCCCGCTGGCGCGAGCGGTGCAAAGCCCGCTTAATACGTATGCGGTCATGAATGGGTCACTCGCATCCATCTCCCACCAACCCCAACCCCCGTCAGGGTGGTGAAAGCCGTAAAGGCGCGCCAGCCCTTTGTCCGTCATGTCGGCCAAGCTCTCAATGCCCGAATGGCTCCCATCCCGCAGTCCATGGCTCTGGTCTTCTCGCGCGGGACCGAGTATCCGGTTGGCCGCCGCTTCCGGAGTAAGTCCCTGCTTTTTGAGCACTCCCGCCGCCACGACGCATGGAAGAAACCGGCTCATGGTCTGCTCGGTGCAGCCGTAGGGATAGCCCATCAAGTAAGGCAGCGCGTCCAACACCGCCGTCACCGGGCCGAGAGAAATCTGCATCTCCATTGAGGTGGATAAGGGGGCGCGCTCCTTTGGCAGGTTTAAGCGCAGAACCACGTCCCCTTCCGAGGAGCTTCCCGTCGCGCCCGCCATGACTTCCAGCCCATGCGAAAGAACGGGAATCGTCCTAGCCATGGCGTCCGAAACGTGGGCGCCAACGGCCCTTGCCTCGAAGCTGGCATCTCCCGGCGCCAACGCGGTGACGCGCCAATCCACTCGGGTGGTACCTTTCCCCGGAATGTGCGTGCCATCATGCGTGGCGCCCCTCTCGTCAATCCTTACGCCCTGGGCTTTCAGCTCCGCCGACACCACAAGTTCACGCTCTCCCGAGTTTTGAATCACGGCCGAGATCGTGGCTTCATCTCCCGCCACGAGGAATCTGGGGCACTGGAGCCTGACGGTCAAATCTTGGTGCGTGCGCACTTCAAATTCCGCTACGCCGAAATCGCTTCCCGACGTGGCGGCCCTTGCCGTGGCGCGCCAGCGCGTCAGGCTTTCCGGATACTTGAATTGGATGGAAGCGCTGCCACTGGCATCGGTGACGAGGCCGGGCTGCCAGAAAGCCGTTGTGTCAAAATCGTGCCGCACGATGACTGGGTTGGGAGCAAGCGCAAGCGGAGGCACATTTTCCGCAACCGTTGATGGTGCCATGTACGCGATCTCTCCCCCTAGAGTGCCGCCTTCAACCCTGCCTTCCACGCCCCCTTCAACGCCGCCTTCACTCTCAGATTGATTGAGCAACTTGTCCGAAACCACGGCACCAGTCTCCGTCCGCTTCGCATCAATGATGGGCGCCGCGCCTACCACGGTGATGGTTGAGCTGCCCGAGCCGAGCTGGAAGGGCAAATTGGTGGCAGTGCCTCCCACAACCTCTATCCCGCTTCGCACGACGCTGTTGTAGCCTTGCGCTTCAACCTGAACTACGTAATTTTTCCCCGAGGGGAGGTCAAGCGTATAGATTCCTTGAGCATCCGTTGCCGTCATCCATAATCCTGACAAATTCGTGCCGCTTGCCTTTATCGTTGCTCCGGGGATTGGCTGCCCTGATATATCGGTTATCCTGCCTTTGATGCCCGTTCCATTATAAGCGATCTCCTGGTCCGCCGCGACAGCAGACAAGGGCTTTGGTGGCGGGTTGATGTAGTTCCGGTCGAAAGCGCTGTTGGTCGCCACCAACGGAAAGCGTTGCCAGGCAAGAAACACGGACCGGGGGTCCCGCGCATATTCGGACTGAATGGCAAAGACGGCGTCGTCAACAACGCCGAGAGAGACTTCGGCCTGGACGGGCTTCCCTGCTGTGTCGAAGGTTTTAACATGCCACGTCCCAGGTTGTCTGGGCAAGTACGTTTCCCTGTCCGGTTCCAAACTGACTTTTACAACGCGATCAAGCGCTGGAACGACGATTTTCTGGCTCGCACTGTAGAGTTTGAGGCCCGAAACCATATCCGCGCAAAAATAGGCGCAGGGAGCATCCGCGCCGCCCACTTCGATGTCAACGACGGCCGCGGTGCCCGAAAGCGGCACGACCCGGACGCCGTGCAAGTCCTCTCCATCCATCCCCACAAGAATGTGCCCCTTCCTAAAAGGAGACACGATAAGTGCTCGCGCGCGTTCGCCGGGCCTTACCGTGGGCTTGGCGAGAATGATCTGGAAAGCGCCTGATGCCAAACACAACGGCTTCGCTTCGGCACCGGCAACCAGCAGAGCCACTTGTTCGTCTTGCCCTCCTTCGTTGCCGAGTTCGTCCGACCATCGAAGTTGATAAGGGCCTTCCTTTGGCAGCATGAACACGACGGATTCTTCACCGGACGTTCCGGCGACAATCTCCTTCGTTTGAACTTTCACTTCTTCGGAATGCTGTGAGTAAAGAACCCAGCCTCTCGCTCCCGGTTTCTTGGGTGGAGGGGGAAACTTTGGATAGAGCGCCCGCGCCTTGAGCAATGCCTCTTTTTCCACGATCCGCCCTTCCGGATCGAGCCATGTCTCTCTTATCTCCGTGCGGCTGAGAGCGAGCGTCCCTTTGGCGGGCTTGGGATTCCCATAGGCATCCGTCAAGCGCACGTGGACGGACATGCTCTCGCCGACTCTAAACACGGTCCCGCCCGTGGAGAGACTGGCGTAGCTCGTCCGCCGGCTGACCAAGGCCACGGCCTCGCCGGCGGCCATGCGCCGCGATGCATCGGTGACGCGGGCCTCGATCTTGTATTCCACATCCTGTTTACTGTCGCGAGGTTGAAAAGCGTAATCAGCATGTCCAGCCTCGTCGGTCGTGACGTTCTCCCTTTGAACAAGCTGGAAATCGGCGGGACCGAAATCGCCCATCGCCCTGTCTTCATCCAACCACGGAATGCCTTCGGGGGATGGATGCGGCCTCGCGTAGTAGCGCTGGTAAACGGCCACCTCCACCGCAGCTTCCGCGACGGCCTCTCCCGAATAGTAATTGGCCTGAATGGTTGCGGTTACGGGCTCGGACGGACTGAACACTTTGGGTTTGCCGCCCACGGCGGTGTTCACTACCACGCTGAATTCCGGAAGCTTGTATTCCTCCAGCCGAAAGAGCGTCGCTTCGCCAAGCACCATTGGAAGAATTTCCTCTCCGGAAATCTTCCAGGCTTCATTCTCGCCCCCCTCTTCATTGCCTTTCGCTCGCGGCAGGCCTTCCTCCTTGACTCCGTAGAACTCTATTTGGTATTCGCCAAGGGCGGATTGAGCGCCAAGTTCCAGGTCATCCCAGGCTGATCCAAAGGCATTGAGCGTCAGGAGCCCTTCCTTGACCTTGGTCTGCTTAGGGCTCGTGATGACGTAGGCGATCCGTTCTCCCGCTGGCGTTGCAAGGTCCCTGCCTGACGCGCGCCTCATCGTCACTTTCCACTGAACTTTCTCGCCAGGCCTATAGGCCGGCTTGTCGCTGACCACATCGAAGATTGGGGCACCAGGGCTCGAAGGCGGGACGGCCGGCCTCGATATCGAGAAGGTCTGCTTCGGACCATAGGAAGCAAGAACGACCAAGCCGGCATTTATCTCCTGTTCCGGCAGATTGAGACGGGCAAGGCCATCTTGGCTAGCGTTGGTTTCGGCGTGCCATGTCCCGTTCATGACATCCAACAGACGGACTTTGGCCATCTCAACGGGGGAGCCATCAACGGCGTCGCAAACGAACACTACGACCTGCGGCCCAGAGCGCTTCACGACTACCGCCGTTTTCGTAACAAGGATAAGCGCCCTAGCCTTGGCTCTCGCTCCCGCCGCCTCAAGCACATAAGCGCCGGCCGGCGGGGCCCAATCCATAGTGACGCGTTCCACTACGAAGTCGCATGCAAGCGGCCCCTGAAACTCCTTTTCCCATGTCTTGATTGGCTTGATTCCGTTCAGATCGAGAATGTTCGTCCAATCTCCGTCCGCCGGGGTCGCCGCATCGGCGTTCCAGCGCAAAACACCTTGCGCCAGATTCACGGGGTAAAGAGCGAATCGCACTTTTCTCTGCCGAAGGAAACGAAGGCTGAACTCAGGGAAAACGCCAGGCAAAAAGTTTGACGATACGGTGATCTGAAGAGGATTCCGGCCGTGTTCATCCAGCCATCTCTGGGCCTTGGCATAGAAGGGCGTCTCCTCTCCGGAAAACGCTTCGCTTAATTGCCTGAAAAGATCGGCCGCGCGGCCGCAGTCCACGCCAGTTTTCTGCGCGGGCGCTCCTCCTCCCCCGCTCCAGAACGCGTACCAATAAAGAGCGGCCGCATACCACGGGCACTGCTTTCGCAAGGCAAGAGAGGCCTCGAACGCCTCGGCAATCTGCGCCGAGGCCATTGGATCGTTCGATTGCATGAGGGCCAGCGCAACCAGGAACTGAGCGTGGACTTTCTGTTCATTGGTCCGCGCTATCTTCAAAGCACCCCTGGCCTCTCGCAACGGAAGCGGCGGGCCAGCCCCGTTAGCCGGCAACCCGTCCAGCCCGGCCTCAAAAGGCCTGGCGCACTTGAAGGCTATCGCGAGGTAACGAACCCTGGCCGTTGCGATGTCCGTCGAGCCAGACCACCAGTCTAAGGCAGACTGATAGTATGGCCACGCCTTGTACCAATTGAAATTCGGTCCCGGTTGCGTCCAATAATCGCCCAGCGATTCTTGGCACTCGGCAGAAACCATGCCGGCTTTTTCGTCCGCAGCCAAGTCCCCTATCAGCCTTTCAAGGGCTTGCCGCGCCCAAACCATTTTGGAAGAAGTGACATCTTGGGCAGACGGAGGCTCCTTGGATTCCGCTTCCGCGCCTCTCCATGTAGCATCCGCGAGCCGGAATCTGATCCACTTTTCTTCTTCAATGGGTGCGGCCTTCAACGCCGCTTGGTATCCAGCGGCGGCTTGGCCATAGTTTCCTTTTGCATAGAACGCGTCCGCCGCTGATTTCATCGCCAAGTAATTGGACGAGCTCGCCTTTAGGTTCTCTTTTGTTTGAGCCTGTGGCGCGGCCTGGCCAAAGGGTGATATCCACGCAACAGTGAAGATTAGTGACGCAACAATTGTAGCGGTGAAAAGGTGATTGAAGCGCGCAATTTTCATCTCATCCTCCCGCCTCTGGTGAAGGCATACGCCTGAAATGAATATACTCCTTTGAGGCCTGAAAAGCATTCCCCCCCCGGCTAGAGTCACGCCCTATTCAGGGAATGAAAGTCAGATGAAGCCACCCGCGCGGGTCGAAAAGGATGCACCAAGCCGCTTGGACCCAAACCCCGATTCTGCTGAACCAGCGAGACTTTGCAGGCGATTGCCTGAAGATTTGCAGCCCCCCATAGCCTGGAGCGGAAACAAACACGCCGTCGTAAGGCATGACAGCCAAGACTCGGGCGGCAACGACGGAGTTCTTTTCGCGATCCTGATCAACACTGATGGACATGACAGACAGCGCGCGAATTGGCGCCATCGGTGCACCACCCTATTTCCGAGACTGGGCACGCGGCTGGGCTGGCACCGTGGTGCTATACTTATTTTCTGATGGATATGTGTCGTTCGTGCGGGGAGCAAATTCCAAAAGGCTCGTCGGCGTGCCGGCGATGCGGGGGAACGGCGATACCTTCGAACGGCGCTAGGCGCCCCATTTTTGCCGTAGGCGAGAGGGCGGGCGGC
>DAHXMK010000416.1 GCA_027365515.1 Candidatus Aminicenantota bacterium | reverse complement strand
AGAAATGGAGCTGCAAGATCAAGATGGCGCCCATCAGAAACACCGAAGACACATACAACTTCGGATTATCTATCAAGCCGCTGGATCAAGAAGGGCCTTCCCTTGAGACTTCGTTCGAATTCAATGCCGTTCAACCTGTAGAAAGGAAATTTTCCTTGTCCAATGCGGCCTACTCCGCCTCCATTGAGCTGAAGCCCGACAAGAGGCATCATAGGTGCGACTTCGACATCACGCTCGCCCACGGCGCATCTCCTCTGGAATCCTTTATAGGGACGGTGATTCTATGGAAGGACCTCTCCGGGGCCGATATCTTCCCCCTCGAGGATCTTGGCAAAAGCCCGGCGGCGCTTAGAACGGTAGAACCGCAGATCCCGAGCGGCATGATCCCGAGCGGGGCGGTCTATGTAACAACGTTCGAAATCATTATCGCGAAGGACGGCACCGTTGAAGCCTCACGCATACTGAAAACAAATACGCAGAACATGGATTACAATTCCAGGCTGTTCTTGGCCCTGAGGCAATGGCTGTTTTCGCCACCGGTCGACATAGACGGCAATCCCGTCTCGTGCTTCTTCAACGTTACGTTCACCAACGGAAAGGTGACCCACGAGTCCGCGTGGGCTGCGGAAGCATCCCGGTGAGCAAAGGAGCATTCCATGAAAGCGTACCCGAACAACGGCGCCACGATGGCCATCCTCGTTGCGGCGCTCATCCTTTTGCTTATTGTCATCGCCCTGGGAACGAATTTTTCTTCACCGCCGACTGTAGCGAAGAAGAGGGTGTCCGCGCCACCGGCACCAGCCCCCCCGTTGTTCCCGAAAAGCCGAGGATTCATACCGAAGGCGGCATGGCGGACGGCGGATCATACCTCGTCGCGATGTGCGCCGGAGACGATCCGGAGAAGGTCAGGGATGTTCTCAAGGCCGGGGTGGACCCCAATTCTCTGAACAGCATGGGACGTTCGGCCTTGAACATCGCGGCAGATCACGGCAACCTCGAGATTGTGCAATTGCTCCTGGACGACGGAGCGAAGGTCGATCTGAGAAGCTGGGGCTTCTCAACCGCGCTGTTTTCCGCAACTGGCGCCGAGCACGCGCAGATCATGAAGCTACTTATAGCGCGAGGGGCGGATGTCAACGCCCAGGACGAGCAGCAGTATAGGCCGCTGCACTTGGCCGCAAGAAAAAGCCGCGAATGCGTGGAGATCCTGATCAGCGCAGGAGCGGAGGTCAACTGTCTTGAATCGCACGGCTACAGCCCGCTCCATTACGCGGCGGTGTCGGGCAAGCGCGACATCGTGGAGTTTCTTATCGACAGCGGGGCAAACGTAAATCTCACCTCGGACAACAATTACACCGTCCTGATGGCCACCGTCGACCAAGATGGGCTTGGCAAGGAGATGACTCTCGAGATGATCAACCTGCTCCTCAGCAAAGGGGCGAACCCGAATATACGAAATTCAGGCGACATGACAGCCTATGACATCGCAACGCAGAGGCACTTCGATGACGCGGCCGCGCTATTAAAGTACTAGCAATCCGTGGGCAAGCCCTTGATGTTAGTGCTTGTTCACGCTAAATAGGGTGTCAGTGACCACGGGTGTGGCGAACAGAGGGTGTGGCGCGAGTCCCGGACCAATTTCCTTCATCAGCCTTCATCGTCCTCCTTTTGTGCCTTTCTTGTAGGTCTTCTTTCTTTCGCTGGGCAATCCTCCCCCGCGCTTGACAACGGGGCGGGAATGTGCGAATAAAGGAGGCTGGAGGCGCCGGTGAAAGGGCACCACTCGTGCGAGGAACTCTTTGAAGGGCTTTCCGGCCTTACCGATGGCGAGGAAATGGACGCCCGCTGCATCGAGGCGCTCGAACACTGCAAGGAGTGCGAGCCTTGCAGGAAATACCTCGAATCTCTGAAGGCCACGAAGGAGACGCTCGCGGCGATGGGCAAAGCTTCAGAGCTCGACGCCAGAGAGACGCAAGGCCTTCTCGATGAGTGCCGCAAGGCGCTCAAGGCCAAGATGAGCGCCCAAAACGGAGCGGGGCCGGCTCCTTGACAGAGCCGTTTGGCGAACCAGTTCCAAAACCAACCATTCAAGAAAGCAAAAGCCCTGGGCCAGGCGCGGCCTTCTTTCTCTTGGCCTGCGCGGCCGTTCTCATGGCGCTCGGCGGTTTCGTCATCGTCCGCTTCGGGCTGGGCCTTTGGTCGGCGATCCCGTTTCAGGCGGCGGCCTTATTAGCACCGGCGCTCCTCGTATTCCGTGGCAAGGCGGAGTGGAGGCTCGCCGTTCCGTTTTCTTCATTTCCCCGAAGCAGGATATGGCCGGCTTTCTTTCTTATCCTGGGCGCTTCCGCGGCGGCGATAGGCGTGGCAATGGCGGAAAGCTTCTTCATCGCCGAAGGGCCCGCGCAGAGGGGCTTGCGCGAAAGCCTGGCGCACTATCCTTTGCCGGCGCGGCTGACGCTCTTCGCGCTTGGGCCGGCCATTCTTGAAGAGGCCTTCTTCAGGGGGATGGTCTTGCGCTGTTTCAGATCATGGGGAGCGTGGCCGGCGTGTTTCTCAAGCGCGCTGTTGTTCGCCGTCTTTCACCTGAA
>DAHXMK010000414.1 GCA_027365515.1 Candidatus Aminicenantota bacterium | reverse complement strand
TTGACGAGAACGAGCAACACTATGTACAAGATCGAGGCGTAGCCGCCCATCCACCACCAGAAATAAGGAATGTCCCTCAAAAACCTTCCGAAGAGGCCGTAACTGATTCCGGTAGCGAACAAGTCGAGAATCGCCGCGCGTAATCCAGCGGGCATGTTGTCGGGAGAAATATATCCGTACGGAGGAGTTGGACGCGCGCGGGAGTACCAGCTCGTGGTCCAGTATCCTGGATCGTATCGGTGGTCCTCGATCTCCTCAAAGTCCCGCAACGGATCGTTCTCGTCTTCAGCCCGTCCGGAATATCGCTTCATGCGGCGTGCCCCTTTGTCTGACCTCGACAGCGGCTTGGTCAGTGGCCGGCGGCCGGTTTGGTTATGCCGGCGTTCTCGGGGAACTCCTTCACGGCGATGCCCTGGCGGCCCGGGCCGTCAAGGTAGTCGAAGGCGAGCTTGGGGCCGTTCTCCTGGAGATAGGCGCCGCGCACGTTGTCCTTGATTTGGTCGAAGGCCGGTTGGCCGCCCCGCTGGACGTCAACCATTTCGAGCGCGATGAAGCGCCCAGGCGCCGCCTGCGCCGACATCCATTGGCCGGGGGAAAGGCGGTCGAGCGCTTCGACCATCTGAGGCGGAAGCGAGCGCATCAGCGCGTCGGTCGTGGCCCAGCCCAGGTCGCCCGATCCGGTTTCGGGGGAGAGGCCCGGCATTTTGAGGACCTGTTCCCAGGGAGTCCCCGCGCTCGCGGCGTGCACCGCCTCGCTCAAGGGCTGCGGCGAAGAGGCGAAGAGATAGCGGGTGTGGATGCGGTCCGGGACGCGGAACCTATCCTTGTTGGCGCTGTAATACTCTTGGAGCGTTTTGTCGGGGACGGAGAGCCCCGAGACGTAGCTTTCGACGAAGAGGCGCGCCGCCATCTCCTGGCCGGCGTCCCAGGCCATCGCCTTGGCCGCTTCGGATTTGGCGAAGCCGAGCGCTTTGGCCTCGGCGACTATCCGCACCTCCCCGGCGAGAGCTTCTATCACCGCCTGAAGGGTCTGCATGTCCGGCGGAATCTCCTTCCCGGCGCGCTGGCTCTCCGCCTGAAGCCTACCGGCCACCATTCCGAGGGAAATCTTTTCGCCGCCTATCGTGGCCGCCGTTTTGTCCTCGTCGCCGGGCTTGGCTTTGTTCTCCGAAAGGAGATTCAAGACCGACTCGTCCACCTTGATCGGATACTTCGCCTTCAGCGCGTCGGCCGTCTTCCCCCTGACCGATTCGAGCGCCTTCTGCGTCTCGGCCTTGAGAATCGCGTCTCGCTGTTTCAGAAAATCGCCGTGCGACGGGACATTCGCGGCTTCGACCCTGGCCACCATGTATCCCTGCCCGGCTGGGAGCGGGCCGATGATGCCGCCCTGCTTCGCGCCGAAGGCCGCGTCCATGACCTCGGGCGAAAGCTGGCTTCTGTGCATCGCCTTCAAGACGCCGCCGGGAGGGAGGTTCGCCGCCTTTTCCCCGAACCGGGCGGCTACCTTGTCAAAAGGCTCGCCTGCGTCGAGAGCGGCGCGCGCCTTGCGGGCCTGCTCCTCGGAACGCGCGGCGATCACCCTGAGGTCGCGCGTCTCTTCCTCCTTGCGG
>DAHXMK010000401.1 GCA_027365515.1 Candidatus Aminicenantota bacterium | reverse complement strand
TTGACGAGTTCGAGAAGGCCCAAGAAGGTGACGATGATTTCGAGGCGGCTCGATGCCGAGCCGAAAAGCTCCGCAAACAGGAGCGAGCCGTGTTCGGCGAGCCGTTCCAGGATGTGGTTCATGCGCGAGGTGAGGCTGATCTCCTGCGCGTAAACGAGCCGCTCTTTCCGGTCAGAGGCCCGCTTGAGCACCTCTTGCAGGGCGGAGACAAGGTCGTAAACGTCAACCTCCAGCGCGATATCGTCGGAGCCGGGCTCGAAGGGCGGCCGCTCGTACTGGGCGGACGAGACCGTTTCGCGCTCCTCTAGCAGCTTCGATATCTCCTTGAACCGCTGGTATTCGAGAAGCTTGTCCACCAATGGCTGCCTTGGATCGTCGAGCGCGGCCTCGGCGCCTTCCTCCTGGGGCGGGCGGGGAAGGAGCATCCGGCTCTTAATGTGGATGAGCGTCGCTGCCATGAGAATGAAATCGGCCGCCACTTGAAGATTCAGCTCCCTCATCCTGTCGAGATACTCGGTGTACTGCTCGGTTATCTTGGCCACCGGTATATCGTAGATATCAACTTCGTTCTTCTGGATTAAATAAAGAAGGAGGTCGAGAGGCCCTTCGAAAACCGGCAGCGCGAAGCGCGGCGTCTCCGAGGGAGCGGCCCCGCCTTCGGCTAACGGCATCAAGATCGTGTCGGCTTCCATGGCTCTCCTCGGCCCAGCGCTTGCGCCAGGCGCAATTCTACCATAGCGGCTCGCCGTTTTCCGCAGGCTGCGGCCGTGAGGCGCGGCCCGTTGGACACGCGACGCCGAACACTATACCTTATATCCGGTGATCGTCTTCATGTAGTTGGCGCGCTCGATGGCGGATGGCGACGGACAATTCTTCTGGCTCAAGGAGCCGCGCATCTGCGCCACCGACTCGTACTCGTGCTGCTCCATCCACTCTTTCATCGAGCCTAGCACCTTCGAGACGTGGCCGATCCCGTTCTTGTAAAGCGCAGCGGCCATCTGCGTCGCCGCGGCACCGGCCATGATCATCTTGATAACATCCTCGTGAGTGTGGACGCCGTTGGTGGCCGCCAGGTCCGCCTCAACCTTGCCGTAGAGTATCGCCGTCCATCTGAGGCCGAGGAGCATCGCCACCGAGGAGCTGAACTGGAGGTGAGGAACTACCTCCATCTCTTCTATATCAATGTCGGGCTGGTAGAAGCGGTTGAAGAGGACGAGGCCGTCGGCGCCAGATTGGTCGAGCCTTCTGGCCATATGGGCCATGTTGCTGAAATAGGGGCCGACCTTGATGGCCACCGGGATTTTTACGGCCTCCTTCACGGCGCGCAGAGCCTCGACGTACATCGCCTCTACTTCGCCTCCCGGCATGTTGGGGTCGGTGGGTATGAAGTAGACGTTGAGCTCGATCGCGTCGGCGCCGGCCTCCTCCATCTTCCTGGCGTAGCGCATCCACCCGCCGCGCGAGACGCCGTTTAGGCTCGCGATGACCGGAATCGAAAGCGCGCCCTTGGCCTTGCGGATGTGCTCAAGGTACTCTTCCGGCCCTTTGTCGAAGTCGCCCAGAAGGGGGAAGTAGGAAGTGGCTTCGGCGTGGCTTTCCGAGCCGTAGGCGAGGTAATGGTCTGTTGAGGCGGCCTCGCCTTCTAGCTGTTCCTCGAAGAGCGACTCGAG
>DAHXMK010000149.1 GCA_027365515.1 Candidatus Aminicenantota bacterium | reverse complement strand
TACTTCAACTCCGGCCTGGCCTACGGGCTGATGAAGCTGTTCAAAGTCCCCCACGAGATCGCGGCGCCAGGGGCGCTAATCGGAGCGAGCAACTTCTTCGAGCTGGCTGTGGCTACCGCCATCGCCCTCTACGGGCCCGGTTCCGGCGCCGCGCTTGCGACCGTCGTCGGCGTGCTCGTTGAAGTGCCCGTCATGCTGTCGGTCTGCAAGTTCTGCAACTCCACGCGCCATTGGTTTGGCTTCTCCGGAAAGGGGCCGCAATGATGGCTAAGAAGCGCGTTCTCATCCTGTGCACCGGCAACTCCTGCCGCTCGCAAATGGCGGAGGGCTGGCTTCGCAGCGACGTTGGCGAATCCGTCGAAGCCTTCTCCGCCGGGACGATGCCCTCCCGCGTCCACCCGATGGCCGTCACCGTGATGGCCGAAGCCGGCGTGGACATTTCCAGCCACAGGAGCAAGTCGCTTTCCGAGTACTGGGGCGAGCCCTTCGATTTGGTGGTGACGGTCTGCGACTCGGCGAGGGAGGCGTGCCCGGTTTTCTCCGGGGCGACAAAGCAAATCCATGAATCAATTCCAGACCCTGTCGGCTACGGCCTGGACAGAGAGGGCCTACTCGATAAGTTCAGGGAAGTCCGCGACCTGATAAGGGGGAAGGTGGTCGCGCTCGTCAAAAGAGAGCTTAACATTTGACCGGAGATCACGGCGCCGGTGAAAGGTGGGAGAATCTATGAGTGAATTCATCAGAAAGTCGGTCAGAGAACACTATGGGAAGATCGCCGCGAGCGGGGCGTCGTGCTGCGGACCAAAGGCCGGCAACTGCTGCGGATCGAGCAATGCCCAGGAAATCAGCGCCGCCGTGGGATACTCGGCCGAGGAGATGGCGACCGTGCCCGAAGGGGCGAACCTGGGCCTTGGCTGCGGCAACCCCTTGGCCCACGCCGAACTGAAGGCGGGCGACGTGGTCGTTGACCTTGGCTCGGGCGCCGGGTTCGACTGCTTCCTGGCCGCGAAGCGGGTAGGCGAGGCGGGGCGGGTCATCGGCGTTGACATGACCGCGGAAATGATCGAGAAGGCGCGGGCGAACGCGGCAAAGGCGCATGTCGGTAACGTGGAGTTTAGGCTCGGCGAGATCGAGCACCTGCCCGTGGCCGACGATTCGGCGGACATGATCATCTCAAACTGCGTCATCAACCTTTCCACCGACAAGCCGCAGGTCTTCCGCGAAGCCCTCAGGGTTCTGAAGCCGGGCGGCCGCCTGATGGTCTCCGACCTGGTGCTTCTCAAGCCTCTGCCGGAAAGCGTCCGCGCGTCGGTGGAGGCATACGCCGGGTGCATAGCGGGGGCCATGCTCAAAGAGGAGTACCTCGGCGCCATTCGCGGCGCGGGGTTCGAGGAGGTGTCGGTGCTGGATGAAAGTACCTACGATATCGGCTCGGTCTCCCCGGATGCGTCCGAGATCGCCGCGCTTGCCCTGCCGGAAAAAGACGTCAAGGCCGCCGTGGAAGCGGTGGTCAGCGTCAAAGTCAGGGCGGTGAAATCCCCGGAAAAATCTTGATCAAGAACCGCTGGGCGGCCCTCCCACCCAAGCTTCCCACCTGACGCTCAAGCCGCCGCGGCGCGTGCGCCCTGCTTGGGAGCGCCCGAGCCAGGCATAAAGGCCGGCTGGGAGGCGGCGCATGAAAGATTGGTGGAGCGGCTTGACAAATAATTTAATATTCATATAATTAGATATCTGGAGGTGCGCATGATACCGACGCTCAAGCGCGAAGCGGCCTTCTTGAGGGATATCGGCCACCCGGCGCGGCTGAAAATCCTCTGCCTTCTGATGCGCAGGGGCAGGGAGTGCGTCTGCCGGATGCTGGAAGAGGTCGGCGTCCCCCAGCCGACGCTTTCGCGCCACCTGTCCATTCTCAGGGCGCAAGGGGTGATCGAGGACGAAAGGGAAGGGGCGATGGTCTTCTACCGGATTGTTGACCCGAGAATTCCCGCCCTGCTCTGCGCCCTCGGCCTGCCATGCGCCGCCGGCGCGGCGAAGACCGCAAAAGGCCCAAAGCACAAGCCAAGAAAAGGAGGAGAAAAAGAATGAAGGCGACCATGCATCTCGCGGGACTATCGAGGGTTGTATTGCTTCTGGGGTTCGCGGCCGCCGTTTATCTGCTCGCGGAGCCTCCCATGCGCGCCCAGTCGGGCCAACAGCCGCCGGGCAAGTCGCCCCAACAAACGGCCCAAACCACGGCCGATCCAGCCAAGCTCCCGCGCATGGTGGATGTCGGCAAGAAGTGGTGCATTCCTTGCAAGAAGATGGTGGCCGTCCTTCAGGAAGCGGAACTGCGGTACAAAGGCAAGGCGGTTATCGAGTTCGTGGACCTTGACGAGCATCCAGAGGCGGCCCAACAGTACAAGATCATGATGATTCCGACCCAGGTTTTCTACGACGCGAATGGCAAAGAAGCGGACCGCCACGTCGGCTATATGCCCTTCGAGGACGTAGAGAGGCAGTTTACGAAGATGGGCGTCAGCCGAAGTTCATGATGCGGCCAGGCGCAAGAGCAAGAAAGCCGGTGTGACGATGGAAGGAGCGCTTTCAAACTTCGGGCAATGGGTCGAGGCCTCGCCATGGCTCGCTTTTCTCGGGGCCTTCGCGGGCGGGCTTCTGACGGCGAGCAACCCGTGCGTGCTCGTGACCATACCGCTCGTCCTTTCGTTCGTGGCCGGGAACA
>DAHXMK010000272.1 GCA_027365515.1 Candidatus Aminicenantota bacterium | reverse complement strand
ATGACGTGGGCGAGCCTGAACCCGGCCCAGTAGGTCGTGCTCTTCGCGAGCAGGTTGGCGCTGACTATATCGGGACAAAGCAGGATGTCGGCCTTCCCCGCGACGGGCCCGCGGTGGCCCTTCTTTTCGACGGCCTCCTCGGAAATGGAAAGGTCGAGGCTCAGCGGCCCTTCGACGTCGCACGAGCCGAACTCCCCCTTGGCGCCCATTCCGGCGAGCGCCGCCGCGTCTTCGCCGGGCGCGTGGCCCTTGACGACGCTCTCAACCATGCTTAGGCAGGAGACCCTTGGGCGCTCGAAGCCGAGGAAGTGAAACAGCTCGACTGCGTTCAGGAGTATCTGCTTCTTCGCCTCGAGGTCGGGGGCGATGTTAATCCCGCCGTCGGTGATGCAGGCGAGCCGCTTTCCGCCGCCCTTCACCGGGCATTCGAAGACGAAGGCGTCCGAGAGGAGCCTTCCGGTCCTAAGGCCGTTGTCCCTGTCGAGGACCGCCTTCATGAGGGCGGCGGTCTGCGTCTTGCCCTTGAGAAGGACCTGTCCCTCTTTGCGCCGCATGATCTCAACGGCGAGCTTGAGGGCCGACTCCTCGTCGGGCGCGTCCGCTATCTCGGCGTTTTGAAGCCTCTTTGGCAGCGCGTCAATCGCCGGGCCTATGAGGCCAGGATCGCCCACGAGAATGCTTCGGCACAGGCCGTGCTCTTCGGCGAGCGCCAGAGCCTTCAGCGCCGCCTTGTCGTGGCCGCATGCAACGACGACGGCCGCCTCTTTCCTGCTCTTGGCGGCGTCAAGAATCTGGCCGAGGTCAAGTGGCCCGCCCATGGGCGCTCCCCCTTCTGAAGGCTTCGAGGCAAGCCTCCTGAGCCTTCTTCTTGAACCGCTGTCGGATGCCGGCCTCCCAGTTTTTCGCGCCGAGCCCCTTGAGAGAGTTGGAGAGCGCGCCCAACAAGATGACGTTCACCATCCTCGGGTCGCCAAGCTCCTTGGCGATTTCGAAGGCATCCACCCATACGAGCCTCGGCGCCTTCTTTTCGATCTTGGCGTCAATGTCAACGACGTACCCGGAGTCCTTCTTTAGATTTTGCGTCAAGGGCGGTATCTCGTGGCGGGCTACGAACGCCGTGCCATCAGGCCGAAGGTAGCTCATGTAACGCAGCGCTTCGAGCTTCTCGAAGGAGACCAGGAAGTTGGCGCCACCCATCGGGATCAGGGAGGAGGGCACCTCTTCTCCAATCCTCACGTGAGTGTCAACGTTGCCGCCGCGCTGGGACATGCCGTGGACTTCGCTCATCTTCACGTCAAGGCCCGCGTCCATCGCCGCGAGGGCTATGATTCTGCCGCTGGTCAGGATGCCCTGGCCGCCGACGCCGGAAAGCATGATGTTCGTAATCTCCATTGAAACCCCCGATAATGGCCCGGGCCGAGCCCCGGCCGCGTCATCCTTTCGGAATCTTTATCGCCTTCTCCTCGCAGACCTGCTCGCAGACGCCGCAGCCGTTGCACAGCTCCGGATCAACCTCCGGGAAGCCGCCCCGCTCGTGGATCGCCATGCATCCAACCCTGATGCAGGCGCCGCAGCGGTTGCAGATTTCCGCCTCGACCTTCGCCGGCCTTCCGCCCGGCACCCTGAACTGGAGGACGCACGGCGCTTTGGCGATGACGACGGAGACCTCCGGCGCGGCCAGCTCCTCCTCGATTATCTTGCGAACCTCCTCCAGCTTGTAGGGGTCAACCACCCGGACGCGCTTGACCCCCAAGCCCCGGCAGACGGCGGCGGTGTCCAGCTTCGGGGCTTCGTTGCCGCGGATGTCCTTGCCGGTGCCGGGGTTCGGCTGGCCGCCCGTCATGGCGGTAACGCTGTTGTCGAGTATGACGAGCGTCGCGTCCGAACCGTTGGCGAGCATGTCCAGAAGGCCCGGAATGCCGGAATGAAAAAACGTGGAATCGCCTATCACCCCTATTGTCTTGCCTTTCTCTTTCGCCCCGCCGAAGCGCTGGAGTCCTTCGGCCATTCCCACCGAGGCGCCCATGCAGAGGCAGGCGTCCATCGCCGCCAGCGGCTTCAACGCGCCCAGCGTGTAACAGCCGATGTCGCCCATGACCCTGAGGCGCATCTCCCTGAAGAGGTCGAACATCGCGCGGTGGCCGCAGCCTGGGCAGAGCGTGGGCGGGCGGGAAGGAATGGGGATGTCGGAAACGTCAACCGTCGGGGCGTGTTTCGGCGCACCCAGGAGCATCTTCTCGACGACGGAAAGGTTCAGCTCGCCGGTGTAGGGGCGCAGCGCCGAGCCTTTGACTTCGATGCCGGCCGCCAGAAGCGCCTCCTCGATGAAAGGCTCGAGCTCCTCCACTACGTACATCTCCTCGACGGTTTGGGCGAACGCCTTGATCCTTTCCATCGGGAGGGGCCACGTCATGCCAAGCTTGAGTATGGAGGCGTCCGGAAGCGTCTCTTTGACGTACCCGAAAGCCACACCGGAGGTGATGACTCCTATGCCCGACGTGCCTTTGAAAACAGGGTTCCAAAGGCTGCTTTCATCGCCGAAGGCGCGCGCCGCCTGGAGGCGCTTCTCGACTTCGTGGCGGCGCTCCCTCGCGTGGCTGGGGAGCAATACGTATTTCGCGATGTTCTTCTTGAATCCCTTCCCGGCCACGCCCTGCTTGTCCCCGGCGTTCACGACGCCGGTCTGGTGGGAGACGCGCGTGGTCATCCTCATCAGGACGGGGGAGTCGAACTGCTCCGAGAGGGCGAAGGCTTCGCGGGTCATCCAGCACGCTTCGTTGGGATCGGAGGGCTCGATCATCAGAACCTTGGCCGCCTTGGCGAAGTACCTGTTGTCCTGCTCGTCCTGGCTTGAGTGCATTCCAGGGTCGTCGGCCGATACCACGACGAGCCCGCCATTGACGCCAGTGTAGGCGGCGGAGAAGAACGGGTCGGCCGCAACGTTCAGGCCGACGTGCTTCATGGTCACAAGGGCTCGCTCGCCCGCGAGCATCGCTCCGATTGACACTTCGAGCCCTACCTTTTCGTTTGGCGCCCACTGGACGACCACGTCGTCGCGGTTCGCGAGGTGTTCCAGAATCTCGGTGCTCGGTGTCCCGGGATAGCCGGAGCCGAAAGCGACCCCTGCCTCCCATGCCCCCTGGGCGACCGCTTCGTTGCCTAACATGAGTTTCTTCATC
>DAHXMK010000017.1 GCA_027365515.1 Candidatus Aminicenantota bacterium | reverse complement strand
TCGGCTACGGCTCGCTGACGTACCTCGCCATGTACGCCGTCATGATCGTCCTCTTCACCTACTTCTACATCTCGATCTGTTGCAGCGTATCCATGGCGACACCAACCACGATTAGGAGCGATGTCCCCCCGAAATAGAAGTCCAGGCTGAACCCGCGGAGGATCCAGTCGAAGTGAACCGTCTTCAGGAAGTTCTCTATTGACGGCCCGATGCCCCAGATGTGCTGAAGGGGCAGGCCGCTGATCAGCATGACCGGCAGGAGCGCGACCACGATGAGGTACAGGGAGCCGGCGAAGAGGAGCCGGTTCAGCGGGCGGTATAAGAAGTCGCTCGTGCTCTTGCCGGGCCTGATGCCGGGAATGAAACCGCCGTACTTTTTGAGGTTGTCGGCCATGTCGTCCGGGTTGAAGACGATCGAGATGTAGAAGTAGGTGAAGAGGACGATCATGACGGCGTACATGGCGAGGTACGTCAGCGAGCCGTAGCCGAAGTAGGAGGCCAGCGTCCTCGCCCACTCGAACTTCGAGAGGACCGGAAGCTGGAGAATCGTCTGCGGCACGGCGAGCAGCGAGACGGCGAAGATGATCGGCATGACGCCGCCCGGATTGAGCTTGAGCGGGAAGTAAACCGCCGTCCCCCCGACCATCCTGCGGCCGACCATGCGCTTGGCGTACTGGATGGGTATCTTGCGCTGCGCCCTCTCGAAATAGACGATGAAGGCGACGACCGCGAGCATGAAGGCCATGAGGATCACGATGACGAAGAGGTTCAGGTCGCCCTCGGACCACTTCTTGAAGGTCTTCACGATGGCGGGGACCAGCCCGACGACGATGCCAGCGAAGATCATCAGCGAGATGCCGTTGCCGATGCCGCGAGCGGTAATCTGCTCGCCCAGCCACATGACGAAGACCGATCCGGCCGTCAGGATGATGACCACCGAGATGTGGTACCAGAGGTTCGGGTTGGGGACGATCCTGTGGCCCGTGCCGGGAGCAACCAGGCTCTTGAGCCAGACCGAAATGCCGGCGGCCTGCACGACGCAGATCAGGATCGTGAGGTAGCGGGTGTACTGAATGATCTTCTTGCGCCCCTCCGCGCCGCCCTCCTTCTGCAGCTTCTCGATGTAGGGCCAGACGACGCCCAGAAGCTGGAAGATGATCGAGGCGGTGATGTAGGGCATGATGCCCAGCGCGAAGATCGTGCAGCGCGCGAGCGCGCCTCCCGAGAAGAGGTTGACGAAGCCTAGCACCCCGGAGGCGTACTGCTTGAAGAACTCCTGCAGAGCCAGCGCGTCTATTCCTGGAGTTGGGATCTGCGCGCCGACTCGGTAAACCGCGAGCAGCAGAAAGGTGAATATCACCCTCTTTCGCAGGTCGGGGATCCGGAAGATGTTCTGGAAGGCTTCAATCACGGCTATATCACCTCGGCTTTGCCGCCCGCTTTCTCGATCGCCGCTTTGGCGCTCTCCGAGAAGGCGTTCGCCTTGATCACAAGAGCCTTTTCAATTTTTCCCTTGCCAAGCACCTTGACCGGCTTTGCGGAGGAGGCGATGAGCCCCTCGCCGGCGAGCACCTTGGAGTCAATCTCCGCGCCCGCCTTGAACCGGCCCAGTTTTTCGAGGTTGACCACCTGGACGTCAACCGCGAAGATATTCTTGAACCCGCGCTTAGGCAGGCGGCGCTTCAGCGGCATCTGTCCGCCCTCGAAGCCGGCGTACTGGTGGAAGCCGGAACGGGACTTCTGCCCCTTCTCGCCCTTGCAGGCTGTCTTGCCGTGGCCGGAGCCAGGCCCTCTGCCGACTCTCTTGCGCTTCTTGCACGCGCCCTTGGCAGGGCTCATCTCGCTCAAGAACATTGAAGTCCCCTCAGCTTTCCTCGGTGACCGAGAGCAGGTGCTTGACCGCGAAAATCATCCCGCGGATCTCGGGCCTGTCTGGGTACCGCTTGGTGTCGTTCATTTTGCGAAGGCCCATGCTCCACGCTATCTTCCTGAGCTTCTCGGTGGAGGGGCGCTTCACCAGAGTGACGACCACGTGGGCCTCTTTCTTCTTCTTCGTTACCATGGCTTACCCCAGTATCTCTTCCAGCGTCTTGCCGCGCTTGCGGGCGACGGACTCGGGGCTCTGGAGCTTTCTAAGCCCCTGGAAAGCCGCCTTGACGACGTTTTGCGGGTTGTTGGTGCCGATGCACTTCGTGAGGACGTCCTGAACCCCGGCGACCTCCATGACGGCGCGCACCGCGCCTCCGGCGATGACGCCGGTCCCCTTGGAGGCGGGCCTGAGGACGACGCGCCCCGCGCCGTAGCGCCCCTCGACGAAATGGGGCAGCGTGCTGCCCTGCAGCGGGATGGAGACCATCCGCCTCTTCGCCTGTTCCATCCCCTTTGAAATGGCCAGGGGAACCTCGCGCGCCTTGCCGAGGCCGTAGCCGGCTCGGCCCTTGCCGTCGCCAACGACGACGAGCGCCGAGAACGAGAAGTTCTTGCCGCCCTTGACGACCTTCGTCACGC
>DAHXMK010000255.1 GCA_027365515.1 Candidatus Aminicenantota bacterium | reverse complement strand
GTGCAAAGAAGGCCGCGCGCCGGGAGAAGAAAAACATTCCCACCGGCATGGTTTACATCAACGCCTCTTTCAACAACACCTTGATCACCTTCACTGACCTCGAAGGGAACACGCTCTCGTGGACCACTTCCGGGGCCAGCGGCTTCAAGGGCACGAGGAAGGGCACGCCCTTCGTCGCGCAGGTCGCCGCGAAGACAGCCGCCGAAAGGGCCATGGAACACGGCCTTCACGAAGTTGACGTCAGGGTCAAGGGGCCGGGCTCGGGCCGCGAATCGGCGATCAGGGCGATCCAGGCCACCGGCCTGAAAATAAGATCCATTTCGGACATAACCCCAATTCCCCACAACGGCTGCCGCCCGCCCAAGCGGCGGCGCGTGTAAGGTAAAGGAGGAACGCCTTGGCACGGTATCATCAATCCGTCTGCCGTCTATGCCGCCGCGAGGGAGTGAAGCTCTTCCTCAAGGGCGACCGCTGCTTCAAAGACAAATGCGCGATAGAGAAGCGCAACACGCCTCCGGGCCAGCACGTCAGGAGGCGCGGGAAGGTGCAGGGCTACGGGCTTCAGCTTCGCGAGAAGCAGAAGGTCAAGCGCCTCTACGGCATCCTCGAGAAGCAGTTCAGGGGATACTTCCATAAGGCCAGCCTCTCCAAGGGAGTCACCGGCGAAGTGCTGCTTTCGATGCTCGAAAAGCGGCTCGACAACGTCGTTTTCCGCCTCGGGCTCGCCTCCTCGCGCAACCAGGCAAGGCAGCTCGTCACCCACGGCCACATACAGGTAAACGGCCACAGGGTGGACGTCGCCAACTTCCAGGTGCGCGAGGGCGACGAACTGGCGGTCGCCAAGAGCGCGAAGGAAAACCCGTTCCTCCTGTCGGCCGTGGAGTCGTCGAAGGGGCGCGGCGTTCCGGAGTGGCTCGAACTTGACGGCGCCAACCTGAAGGGGCGCGTGCTCAGGGAGCCGGCCAGAGCGGACATCACCTACCCGATCGAGGAGCAGCTTATCGTCGAGCTCTACTCGAAGTAAGCGGCGCGGCGCGGCGCCCGTTGGCGCCGCCGTTGGGACGGAGCGCTGGGGACGCAACCGGGGCCACGCCCCTTTAAGCGAAAAACGCGCGAAGGAGTGCCAAAGAGATGCGACCTTTTCAGATGCCAACGTTGATAGAGTGCAATATAGACACCCTCACCGACCGCTACGGCGAGTTCGTCGCCCAGCCGCTGGAGAGGGGCTGGGGCATTACGCTCGGCAACGCGCTCAGGCGGATACTGCTTTCCTCCATCGAGGGCGCCTCCATAACCGCCATGCGCATTGAGGGCGTCCTTCACGAGTTCACCTCGATTTCCGGCGTGAAGGAGGACGCGACCGACGTCGTGCTCAACCTCAAGGCGATCCAGTTCATCCTCCACTCCGACGAGCCGAAGATGCTTCACCTCGAAGTGAAGGGGCCCGCCGAGGTGAAGGCGCGCGACATCCAGCACGACGGCACCGTCAGGATTCTGACCCCCGACGCCCCCATCGCCACGCTGAACGAGGAAGGCTCACTCGTCATGGACCTTCTCCTCGAAAAGGGGCGCGGCTACATCGCCGCCGAGGCGCACAAGGTGCCCGACCCGACCTACATCCCGGTGGACGGCATTCACTCCCCGGTGCGCAAGGTGAACTTCGAGGTGACCGAGACGCGCGTCGGCGACGCCACCGACTACGAGAGGCTCAAGCTGGAAATCTGGACCAACGGCGCCGTCACCCCGCAGAACGCCCTCGCGAAGGCGGCCTCGCTGCTTGAATCCCACCTGACGCTTTTCAGCGCGCTGACCGGGCCGGAAGCGGCCGTCGCCCCCAAGGGAGCGAAGAGCGCCGCCAGCGCCAGCCTCAAGGGGCTCCTCGCCAAGAAGGTCTCCGACACCGAGCTTTCCGACAAGGTCGTCAAGTCGCTCGAAGCCGGCGGGGTCAACACCGTGAGGGAACTGGTCCGGATGACCGAGAAGGAACTTCTCGGCTCGAAGATAGTTGGACAGAAAGCACTCCAGGAGATCAACAAGCTCCTGGAGGAGCTCAACCTGACACTTGGTATGAACGTTTGAGGACAACGCCATGCGCCATAAAGTAGACCACCGAAAGCTTGGAAGGACATCCGAACACAGGCGCGCGTTGCTGCGCAACCAGGCCATAAGCCTGGTCAACCACGACCGCATCACCACGACGCTCGAAAAGGCGAAAGAGGTGCGCCGCTTCGTGGAGAAGCTCATCACGCTGGCCAAGAAGGACACGCTTGCCAGCCGCAGGCTCGCCGCCACGAAAATCAGCGACCCGAAGGCGCTGAAGAAACTCTTCGGCACTCTGGGGCCGATCAACGCCAACCGCGCCGGCGGGTACACGCGCATCCTCAAGCTCGACGCCCGCAAGGGCGACGGCGCCCAGATGGCGGCGCTCGAGCTCGTGGGCAGGGAGCCGAAGTTCGACACGGCCGCGCCCGGCAAGAAAAAAGCCGCCGCGAAAAAGGCCGCCCCGGCCCGGAAACAATCCAAGGCGGCCGAAGCGCCGGCTCCGGAGGAAAGCGCCGCGGCGCCTCAAGAGCAGAGCAAGTAGGCTGGCCCCATGACCCTCTTCGGGTCCGCGCAGGGCGCCGCTCCGCTGGCGGACAGGCTCCGCCCAAGGACGTGGGAAGAGCTTCTGGGGCTTGACGCCGTTGCCGGTCCGGAGACGCCGCTGGGGCGCCAGCTTCGCGAGGACTCGCTGGCCTCGACCATCCTCTGGGGCCCGCCCGGTTGCGGCAAGA
>DAHXMK010000252.1 GCA_027365515.1 Candidatus Aminicenantota bacterium | reverse complement strand
AAAGTACGCCCCCGAGTTTCTGGTGGGGAGGACCTGCCCCTTCGTGGCCAACCTTCAGCCCGCGCGCCTCATGGGCGTCGAATCGAACGGCATGATCATGGCCGGGAACCTCGACGGCGAGCCGGTCCTTCTTCAGTTCATCGAAGAGGTGCCGCCGGGAAGCAAGATCACCTAAGCCGTTTTTCGCCCCGCCATTCTCGGCCAAGGCGCCAATTCACTTTTGGAAATAGCTCAATGGCAATAATCATTGGGCCTGACAAGTGGTAGAATCTGCCCTTGTGAAGGAGGCCCCATGCGCCAGCTGCGTTTTGCTTCGTTCGACCCTCAGCTCGACGGCGCGATCACCGAGGCGATGCGGCTCTTGAAGGAACATCCGCCGTCGGCGCCCAAGCCGCCCCAGAACCCGGACAGGTCGCAGAAGCAATGACCGTAGCAAAGATGGAGCCCGACAGGACGAGCGGCTCGGTTGACCTCCTCGAAGAGGCGGCCAGAAAAGCCGAGGCGCACATCAACAGGCACGGCACCGCCGGGCTCAAGGGGCTTCTCGACGCGCTCGTCGCCGAGCATCCTTCCATGGCGCTGCGCCACGCTTTGGCCGCCGAGGTCGCCAATGGATCGGCCGGCGGAAAAGAGGAGGCGAGAAGGGCGCTGGACGGCTTCATGACGGCCGTCACCATGGCCCGGCTCGAAGCGGCCGCCAGGTTCTCGGCGCTCGTCCATCAATACAAGTGGACATCGGCCGCGGCCTACTCCCGCTCCGGACAGGTTCGCGATTGCCTGGCCTCGGCGCGCGCGGCGGGGCTCAAATCCGTCGTCTTGTCGGAAGCGAGGCCCTCCTGCGAGGGGACGCTGATGGCCAAGGAGCTTCTGGGCGAAGGCTACGAGGTGGTCTTGACGACCGACATGGCCCTGCCCGGCTTTCTTGCCGACGTTGACGTCCTCGTCGTGGGCGCCGACGCCGACATAGGCGTCTTCTTCGTGAACAAAACTGGTACTGGCGCTCTCATGCGCGAGGCGCGGCTCAAATCGTGCTTGAGCGTCGTCTTGACGCTTCCTCAAAAGAGGCTCTCGCCCGAACAACTCCTGTCGTGGCGAAACCTTCCGATGGAGAAGCCGAAATCGCTTCAAAGGTTGCCGAAGGGAATCTCGTGGAAAGGCTTTCTGTTTGAGAGGGTCCCGTGGGAGCTTGCCAACTTCGCGATAGGCAGGAGACGGGAGGATGACAAGTGGCCCGGTTCGGAGGCCGAAGAAGGGGCCGGCCGCCCGTGATGGAGGAGACGATGTCGTTCATAAAACGTCGCCAGACGGTCGGCGTGCGGGTCGGGTCGGTGCAGGTCGGCGGCGGGGCGCCTATCGTCGTTCAGTCCATGGCCAACACCAACACGGCCGACGCCGAGGCTACGGCCGCGCAATGCATCGAGCTCGCCCTCGCCGGCTCGGAGATGGTCCGCGTGACGGTGAACACGCCCGAAGCGGCCGCCTCCGTGGCTGAAATCAAGAAGAGGATGGAGGATGCCGGGGCGGCCGCGCCTCTCATAGGCGACTTTCATTACAACGGCCACCTGCTTCTCGCCGGATCGCCGGCGTGCGCCAGGGCGTTGGACAAGTACAGGATCAATCCGGGCAACGTCGGCCACGGCAAGAGCCGCGACGAGCAGTTCGCCGCGATTTGCAGGATGGCCGCCGAAAACGGCAAAGCGGTGCGCATCGGCGTCAATTCGGGTTCCCTGAACCAGGAGCTCGTGATGGCGAAGATGCGCGAGAACGGCGAGCGCTCGCTCGGCAAAAGTTCCGATGAGGTGCTCTCCGAATGCATGGTGCTCTCCGCGCTAGAGTCAACGGAGATGGCCATTCAGTGCGGCCTTCGGGAAGACCAGATCATCATTTCGTGCAAGACGTCGCGGCCCATGGAACTGGTCGCGCTCTACCGGGACTTGGCTTCAAAGACCAGACAGCCCCTGCACCTCGGCCTTACCGAAGCTGGAATG
>DAHXMK010000242.1 GCA_027365515.1 Candidatus Aminicenantota bacterium | reverse complement strand
ACTTGCCTACGCTGGTCATTAGCGGCGAGCTGATAGAGGAACAGCGCCGCCTGATGGGTGAGCAACCAGACGAGCGCCGCGAACGATTCGAGCGCGAATACGGGTTGAGCCCATATGACGCCGGCGTCCTCACCGTCCAGCCGAATGCGGCCGCCTACTTTGAGGAACTGGCCGCGCTGGGAGCCTCGCCCAAGATTGCGGCCAACTGGGTTACGAGCGAGGTTCTGCGGGCCGTCAATGAGCTTGGCGGAGACTGGGGCAAGCTACAGGTTGGATCCTCCGGCCTGGCCTTTCTCCTGAGTGAAGTGGAATCAAAGCGAATGGTCAACGGCTTCGCCAAGAAGCTGTTTCGCGAAGCGGCCGTTTCCGGAGGCGACGTGGAGGTGCTTGCCCAAGAACGGGGCGGGGCTGGGCCCGATGAAACGGCGCTTGGTAATGCGATCGAGCAGGTGATCGCGTCGGAGGCCTCGGCTGTGAACGATTTTCGCTCCGGAAAACAGCAGGCTTTCGGCTTTCTCGTCGGCGCCGCCATGAAAAGATGCGGCGGCAAGGCGGACCCGGCGGCCATCAGAAAACTGCTGGAAGAGAAACTCAAGACATGATGACCAGGACGATTCATATGTGAAGGAGGCACTTTCATGAGCGTGACTTGCGGCATCGTCGGCCTTCCGAGAGTAGGCAAAACAACCGTTTTCAACGCCCTGACCGCGTCCCAAGCCCAGGTCCATGCATTCGCCGGGGGCTCGAAAGACCCGAACGTCGCGGTGGTGCCCGTCCCCGACGCGCGCCTCGATGACCTTGGCCAGATTTTCAAATCGAAGAAGATCACGCCGGCGACGCTCGAATTCGTTGACCTGGCGGGACTCGCGAAAGGTGCTTCAAAGGGCGAGGGGCTCGGCAACGAATTCCTTGCCAGCATCAGGGAGGCTGACGCGGTGATCCACGTTGTGCGCTGCTTCGAGAACGAAGAGGTGGTCCACGTCGAGCCGACGCTCGATCCGGCGCGGGACATCGAGACCGTGAACCTTGAACTTGTTCTCGCCGACATGGCCACGGCCGAGAAGCGGCGTGAGAAAAGCATCAAGCTCGCGCGCTCCGGAGACGAGCCGGCCAAGAAGCTCGTCTCCGCGCTGGAGAAGCTTCTCGCCGTCCTGGGAGAAGGGAAGCCGGCGAGGTCCGCCGGGCTTCAGAAGGAAGAGTGGGCCTTGATGCCGGACCTCCACTTCCTTACGGCGAAGCCCACCATATACGTCGCCAACGTTGACGAGAATGGGCTCGACGCCGGACACGCGCTCGCGCGCGCCGTCGAGGAAGAGGCGAAGAAGGAAGGGGCGCCCTGCATCAGGCTCTGCGCGCAGGTCGAGGCGGAACTGCAAAGCCTTCCCGTGGCGGAGCGCGCCGACTTCATGTCCGCCTACGGCCTGACGGAGCCGGGCCTTCACAAGCTCATCACCGCCGCCTTTTCGGCGCTCGACCTGATGACCTTCCTGACCGCGGGCGAGAAGGAATCGAGGGCCTGGACGATCCGCAAGGGGACGAAAGCCCCGCAGGCGGCTGGCAAGATTCACAGCGACATCGAACGCGGCTTCATCAGGCTCGAAGTGTACAAGTACGACGAATGGGTCGCCTGCGGCAAGGACGAAAAGAAGGTCAAGGAAAAAGGCCACTGGCGCTCCGAAGGCCGCGAGTACGTCATGCAGGAAGGCGACGTCTGCCTCTTCAGATTCAACGTGTGAGCCGGGAGCAGGGAGCGGGGAGCAGGAGAAAGATGACGGACGGCGATGGAAGCAATGATGGTGCGCGTCGGTCTTCATCCGTCGGGGGGGGCGGTCGTCGGTGATATGAGAAGTGAGACGTGAGAAGTGAGAGACGGCGGCTTTAGCTACGGTATGACAAGAACGAGGCGTGCGCCATGAACGGCTGCGGACAGACGCGCTTAATGAAGCTGGCTTGTTGTTCGCTTCTCTGCTTGCTTTCCGCGTGCGCGCACGCGGTCAGTCAAGTCAGACCTGCTTCAACCCTTTTATTCATGCCGTTGCTTACGCCAGCAGTATTGCTCCTTAATTAGCGGTTAATCCGTAGCGCCGATCTCTGTTTCCTTATCCAAAATCTCTTTGGCGGTCTTCTTTGATTCAGATAATGATCTCCACAAACCCCACACTACAACGGTAAGAAAAAGCATGCTGAATGGAGCTCCTAACCATAAGCCGGAGCGCGATTTCAGGCATAACAGGGCTGGGCCCAGAGCCCACCCTAAACCAATAACAAGGAAGCCACCGCGAGGCTTGTATTTGACTACGGCGGATGCCTTTTCCATGGATACAATACCATGGAAGGGCACTGCGTTACCGAATTTCCCGGGAGTTCTGTCCAATACTATCCTACGATAGAACCAAACGGTGTTGTTGTTGATAACGCGGTAGTGCGCCAAGGAGACCCCTTTTGTTGTAGGCAAGGCATCCTTGATCTCTATCGAAAAGTTGAATGACGCCAGCTTGGCAGGAATCCGCTGTCGCCACAACGTAGGTGCCGCTTTGTAGGCCATGGGCCAGAAGTGCTCGATGCCATAGCTTTCTATGGCAATTGTCGCCATTAGGATCATGATGGCGAACCAAATAAGATATGCCATTCCGCCTCTAACTCCTATCTGTGGTCCTTGCGCAGTAGGTTTGCAGTTCCGCCTGTCATGTCCCGGAAGCTGCCCGCAAGGTGATCATCCAATTATTTCTCCGTTGCGCCTAGAGTTTTTAGGTATTCGGCGACGGTGGGCTGCTTGGATTGCGTGGCCAGTTGGATCAGGCTCATTCCTTTCGCGTCTCTCACTTTTAAGTCGGCCCCTGCATCAACCAGGGCCTTGATGCATTCCCTGTGCCCTTTCTTGACAGCGGCCATGAGCGGCGTTAGGCCATCATCATTGGAGCGGGCGTCCACCTGTGCGCCCGCGGAGAGGAGACTCGCGATTACGTCGCTCGCGCCGCGGCATGCGGCCCCGTAAAGAGCCGTCCGACCATTGGTATCTCTTAAATCGACGGAAGCACCACGGTGAATGAGTTCTTGCACGACGCTCAGATTTCCTTTGCCCGCCGCGCCCATCAACGCTGTTTCTCCATCGCAACTGCTTGGAGAATCCGCTTGCGCGCCATAGTCGAGCAGCAGCCGCACCGAGTGAAGGTTCCCTCCACAGGCGGCCAGATATAGCGCCTCTGGACCTTTTCCATTCCCCGCGTTCGGATTGGCGCCCATCTTCAAGAGCTGTTCAACCGCTTCATCGCACTGCGAATCGCACGCTGAGGTCAACGCGGCGTTTAGGACCTCCGCCCTGTTCGATTGTCCTTTGATTTGACTGGTCTCGGAAAGCAACTTGGCGATATCACAAGACCATACCGCCCGCCTTATCGCGGAGTCATGGTCCTTTCTCAGACTGCCGAATTGAATGGCAATCATGGCTACAATGGCCATTACGGCGACAACGATAATGACTACGACAACTGCCGCGACCACCGGCAGCCTGTTCTTCGGTCCCTTGTCGCCCGCTTGAAAGGCTCCTGGTTCAGCGGTCATCTGTTCATTGGTGCCATCTCCCGGCACGGAGGTTGTCGCTTTCACTGGCTCACGCCAAACGTAGAGGTACCAGAATATCGGCATCGCGATCATGTGCCCTAAAAAGACGACCACGGCCCATAATGCTTTTTTGTCCTTCGGAACATGGTCCGACTTGAAAATATAGATGATGTAGAAGATCGTCAGCCCAAGAATCTCCAGCATGGTAGCGACATGGATAGCAAACATGACGAAGAAGTGCTTCTCCATGAGCTGTGGTTCCTCGCCCGCGAAGCCAGAAGAGATGGCCAATGCCATGACAAGCACGAAGCAAAGAATATAGAACGCCGGCCAGAGAGACAGAAGGCCGAGAGCAAGCTTGATGGAACGCCTCATCACCATCTCCTCTTTTCAGATGAATCCACAATCCCACAGTGGCGAACGCAGGCGTGGCGCTGCTTTCCGAAACGCCTTCCCAGCGTGGCCCGCCTAGGTTATGCTAATGCGCGCCGCGATCCAAGTCAACTTTGAAACCTGTGATGACTTTAATGATGTCCAAGAGCCGTCAAGTCTCTTTGGAAATGCCGTCAGGCGGACAAAAAGCAGCGAGGGAAGGGACGGAACCCTTAGCGAGGCGGAAGTCCTGCCAAGTAAAATAACACAATCCATCCAGGGCCGGCTTTGCCAAGCCGAACGCCTAGTGGGAAGTGGCCAACCCCTTCCCGTTGGGATTAGGGAGCAGTGCTTCGGTTGCGGCTTCTGTTCGCGCGGCGACCTTCGATTGAAATTCAGCGACCGCTTCGGCGCCTGGGAAAGCTTTCCGCCAGCCCTCAACCGCCTTCGAGGTATCATCAAACGAGCTCGATTCTTCAGCGAACAGGCCGGAGAGAACCGGTTTCGCCGCGCCGTCGTAGGCCCTCAAATCCATGTAGCGGGCCAAGTCGCCTCGGGAGTCGGGATAGAGCATGGCCTTAATCCTCTTGAATGAAGCCGCCAGCGCGCAAGGCTCCTTTGAAACTTTCAATTCCGCCGGCACCACTCCGGCCGATGGCCAGACCGGCACGGCCGCGCCCGCAAGGGGCATCCCTGGAATCACCCAAGCGTGCGCAAGGCGCGCATCCTCGCCGGGCTTCACGCCCACCGCCAGAAACAGGGACGCCGTGTCCCACCGGCAGATGCTGTCTCCCGTGTAGGCCCATGCCCCGTTCACGGCGGTCTTGTCGCCAGCGGTTGGGTTGATGCGCTCATTGGCGGTGTCGCGCGCGACCCTATTCAAAAGGGATTGCGCGTCGAGCGGCCCCGCCTTCCAAAGGCTTTCGATGAGCGACACCGCGCGGCCGTACCTTAGAAACCCAATTCCCTTTTTTGCGTCCCCGGACTCGCTGAAGTTCGTCCGGACTAGAAAGCCTTTCGGAGCGGCGGCCGGATCGTTGGCGTCGTAACGTTTGTAGCCTTTCGGCCCGGCTTCAAAATAAGCCGCGCCGCCCTTGGCATCAATGACGCCGAAGTTGGCCGAGACGTCCCGCGGCGAAATGGCCGTGCGTTCAAGAAGCGCCTGAAAGTCGGCGACGCTCGCGCACGATTGAAGGGCAAGCTTGATGAAGCGGCCTTCGCCCTTGGTGTCATCCTTGGAGAGGTTGTACGACGCCGCGTTCATGCAGGCGAATCCCGCGCCGTTCATGCCGGCCCATATCTCCATGCCGGCCGCGTCACCCTCATTGACTATGCCGATGTACGAAAATTTGCCGTCATCGCAAAAGACGACCTGGTTGTTCTTATCGTCCGCGTCGCGGTTCTTCCACAAAAGCGGGCGGCCGTCCTTCGTCGCCTTGCCTGAAATTACCGCCGTCGTGCAACACCAGACTTCTCTTGAAACGGCGCCGAGGAACGCCGCCGAGAAGCAGACAAGAATGAGCAGCCCCAACCTTCTCATGGACATTGTCACCCCTCCTCCGGTGCTGGTGGTCTTCACGCCTCCACGGCTTTGTTCCGTTTCAATTTCGCCTGGAGCTTCTCCATCGTCAGGTAGAAGACCGGCGTGACGAACAGCGTCAGGAACTGCGAGAAGAGGAGGCCGCCGACGACGGCCAAGCCCAGCGGGCGTCGCGATTCCGCGCCGGCGCCCATACCGAGCGCGATGGGCAGCGTGCCGACTAAGGCCGCCATCGTCGTCATCATGATCGGGCGGAACCTTATCACGCACGCCTCGTAGATCGCCTCTGCCGGGGATTTGCCCTCCTTGCGCTGCGCCTCGAGGGCGAAGTCAATCATCATGATGCCGTTCTTCTTGACGAGGCCTACGAGCATGATGACGCCGACGTAAGCGTAGATGGAAAGGTCCACCCTGAAAATGAACAGCGTCACCAGCGCGCCGAAGCCGGTGAACGGCAGCGCAGACAATATCGTCAGCGGGTGGATGAAGCTTTCGTAAAGGATGCCGAGGACCATGTAGATAACCAGGACGGCTAGAAGCAGGAGCCATCCAAGCCCCTTCATGCTCGACTGGAAGGCTTGCGCCGTCCCCTGGAAGCTGACCGTGAGCGTCGGCGGAAGGGTCGCCGAGGCGATTTTCTGGACCTGCGCCACGGCGTCGCCCAGCGATACGCCGGGCTTCAGGTTGAACGAGACGGTGACCGAGGGTATCTGTCCCGTGTGGTTGATGGAGAGCGGCCCCCTGTCCTCGCTGAGGGTCGCCACCGCCGAGAGCGGCACCAAGGCGCCGGAGGTCGAGGGGACGTAGAGCATCGAGAGGGAGGCGGGGTCCCGCTGGTACTGCGGCTCGACTTCGAGTATCACCTGGTAGGTGTTGTTCGGTGCGTATATCGTCGAGACCTGCCTCGACCCGTAGGCGCTGTAGAGCGTGTCCTCGATGGCCTGGGCGGTCACGCCGAGGCTGGAGGCCTTGTCCCTGTTTATCTTGACCTCGGCCTGCGGGTTCTTGATCTGAAGGTCGCTGGTGACGTCGGTCAGGCCGGGAAGTTCCTTCAGCTTGGATTGGAACATGACGGCGTTCTCGTAGAGTTCGGCGGTGTCCGAGCCCTGGAGCGTGAACTGGTAAAGGCTCTGCGACGAGCGGCCGCCTATCTGAATCGGCGGCGGGTTCTGGATGAATGCCACGATGCCCGGGACCGACATCAGTTGCGGCCTGAGTTTCGCTATCTCCTCGTCCACCGTCAGCTTTCTCTCCGAGCGCGGCTTGAACCTGATGAAGCAGATGCCTTGGTTGCCGGCGAGGAAGCCCCTGCCTCCAGCCGTCGAGAAGAAAGCGTCAACGTCGGGGTTGGCTTGGACGAGGCGGTTGATCTCCTCCTGGTGGCTCACCATGTCGCTGTAGGAGATGCCCTCCTTCGCCTGCGTGAAGACCATGGCGCGGCTCGCGTCCTCGCTGGGAAGGAAGCCCTTCGGAATGATCATGAAAAGCCAGGCGGTGAGCACGAGCACGAGCGCAGAGAAAGCGAGAATGAGGCGCTGGCGGCCGAGTGCCCATTTGAGCCCCTTCTCGTACCAGTTGAGCATCCACGTGAAGGCTTTTTCGGAGATATCGTAAACCTTGCCGTGGTGGACTTCGGACTGATGCTTGAGGAAGCGGCTCGAAAGCATCGGCGTTAGCGTCAGCGAGACGAAGCCCGAGATCAGGATCGCCGCGCCTATCGTGACCGCGAACTCGTGGAAGAGGCGGCCGAGGATTCCTCCCATGAAGAGGATCGGTATGAAGACGGCGACGAGCGAGATGGTCATCGAGAGGATGGTGAAGCCAATCTCCTTCGATCCGTCGAGCGCCGCCTCCATCAGCCCCTTGCCCATCTCCATGTGGCGGACGATGTTTTCGAGCATGACGATGGCGTCGTCAACGACGAAGCCCACCGCCAAGGTCAGCGCCATCAGCGAGAGGTTGTCGAGGCTGTATCCCATCAAGTACATCAGCGCGAAGGTCCCGACGATGGACATCGGCAGGGCCAGGCCGGGAATGACCGTGGCCGACGCGTTTCTCAAGAAGAGGAATATGACCAGAACGACGAGGCAGAGCGTCAGGAGCAGCGTGAACTTGACGTCGCTTACCGAGGCCTTGATGGACTCGGACCTGTCGTAGAGGGTGTGCAGCGTCACCGAGGCCGGGAGCTTCTGCTCGAAGGTCGGAAGCAGGTCCTTTACGGCCTGCGCGACGGCGACGGTGTTGGTGCCGGGCTGGCGGCGGATGGCGAGGACGACGGAGCGCTGGTTGTGTTCCCTGTCAACGTACCACGCTGAGGTCTTGTCGTTCTCCACGCTGTCGTAAACATGGCCCAGCGCTTCCAGGCGGACAGGCTGGCCGTTCTTGTAAGTCACTATCAGCGGCCTGAAAGCGTCGGCCTTCGTGAGCTGGCCGCTTGCCAGCACGGTGTAGGCAACGTGCGGCCCATAGAGAGTGCCTGTCGGAAGGTTCACGTTGCCGTTCTTTATAGCCCCGCTGACCTGGCTCAGGCTGATCCCTTTGTTGGCGAGCGTGTTTGGGTCAACCTGCACGCGGACCGCGTACTTCTGCGAGCCGAAGACCTGCACCTGCGCGACGCCGCTCACCATCGAGATGCGCTGCGCCATGAGCGTCTCGCCGTACTCGTCCACCTGGTACATGGGAAGAGTCGGC